>DASXEF010000084.1:0-7804 GCA_036490255.1 Kofleriaceae bacterium | reverse complement strand
GCCGTGGCGATCGGCACGCTACGGCACCGGCAGGTACTCGAAGACGCGGCGCACGACGTCTTCGGAGGTGACCTCCTCGGCCTCGGCTTCGTACGTCACGGTCACGCGGTGGCGCATCACGTCGAGCGCGATCGCCTTGATGTCGTCGGGCGTGACGTACGCGCGATGGCGGATGAACGCGTGCGCGCGCGCCGCACTCGCGAGGCACAGCGTCGCGCGCGGCGAGCCGCCGTATTCGATCAGCGGCGCGAGCTCGGCGAGCCCGTAGTCGCGCGGTTTTCGCGTCGCTTGTACGACGTGAACGATGTAATCGCGCACGCGCTCGTCGATGTAGATCTGATTGACGAGCTTGCGGGCCGCGCGCACCTGGTCGATGGTCGCGACCTCGGAGACCGGCCCTGCGCCGTCGCCCGACATGCGATCGAGCATCGTGCGCTCGTCGCTCGCGGTCGGGTAGTTGACCTTGATCAGCAGCATGAAGCGATCGAGCTGCGCTTCCGGCAGCGGGAACGTGCCCTCTTGCTCGATCGGATTTTGCGTCGCGAGCACGAGGAACGGATCCGGCAACGGATGCGTGTTGTCGCCGATCGTGACCTGGCGCTCCTGCATCGCCTCGAGCAAAGCCGATTGCACTTTCGCCGGCGCGCGATTCACTTCATCGGCGAGCACCAGGTTCGCGAACAGCGGCCCGCGCTTCTGCGTGAACTGCCCGGTGTGCATGTTGTAGATGATCGTGCCGGTGATGTCGGCCGGCAGCAGATCGGGCGTGAACTGGATGCGCGAGAACGTCGCCTTGATCGTCTGCGACAGCGTCTTGACCGTCAGCGTCTTCGCGAGGCCCGGTACGCCTTCGATCAGGCAGTGACCGCCGGTCAAGAGGCCGATCATCACGCGCTCGATCATGTCGCGCTGACCGACGACGACCTTGGCGACCTCGGCGAACACGTCGTCGAGGAATGCCGAGCCGGTGCGCACCTGATCGGCGAGCTGCGAGTTGTCGACGAGGGAAGTTGCCTCCGGTTCGGCCACGATTTGCAATCCGGGTGACGGCGGGGCCGCGTCGCGCAACGTATCCATGAGCTCTGTAACGATGTCACGGATCCCGCGCGCGCGCCGTAGGTACGATATCGTGCCGCATGGCCGACCAGCCCCCCGCCGGCACGCCCATGCCGGTCGATTTTTCGACGCACGTGCTCTCGCTGGCATCGACCGCGCTCATCGCGCTCGGCAAGATGCCCGGACCCGACGGAGAGCAACATCCGATCGATCTCGAGACCGCCCGCCACCTGATCGACGTACTCGGCATGCTCGAGCAGAAGACCAAGGGCAACCTCGACGAGACCGAGAGCAAGATGATCGCGAGCCTGACGTACGACCTCCGGGTCGCGTTCGTCGACGCCCAGAAGACGCAGAAAAAATGAGCCGCGCGTTGCTGCTCGTCGCGCTGCTCGCGGCCTGTCGCGAGCGCGAGCTGCCACCCGACGCGCGCCCTGCCGGCGTCGGCCCGCTCGCAGCGGTGGCGAGCGCGACGACCACGCGGATCTTGTATCCGTCGGCGCCGGGCTCGTTCGTCGACCTGATCGCCGGCGCGAAGCACGGCGTGGTCGCGATCCAAGCCGCGTCGCCGGTCAAAGCTGGACCGGCCGCGATGTTTCCCGGCGCGCCTGAAGCGACCGCCGATGTCGCGCTCGGCACCGGCTTTCTGGTGGACGCCGGCGGCATCTACGTCGTGACGACCGAGCACATCGCGACCGCGTCGACCGAGCTACGCGTCGTGCTGCCCGATCGCTCGGTCGTGCCCGCGAAGCTGGTCGGCACCGATCCGCGGCTCGATCTCGCGCTGCTGTCGATCGAGAGTAAATCGCGCCTGCAAGCGCTGCCGCTCGGCGATTCGAACGGCCTCGAGGTCGGCGAGTGGCTCGTCGTGCTCGGCGATCCGTTCGGCGACGACGTCACCGCATCGGCCGGCATCGTGTCGGCCACCGGGCGCGAAGGCGCCGGCTCGCTCGCCGCCGGCCGCATGATGGGCTACCGCACGTTCATCCAGACCGACGCGCGCATTCATCGCGGCAACTCCGGCGGTCCGGTGATCGATACCGCCGGTCAAGTCGTCGGCGTCGCCGACGCGACCGGCGATCGGCTCGGCGAAGTGTCATTCGCGGTGCCGATCGAGCGCGTGCGCGAAGTGATCGGCCAGCTCAAGGCGACCGGCACCGTCGCGCGCAGCTGGCTCGGCGTCAAAGTGCTGCCGGTGACCGCCGAGCTCGCCGACAAGCTCGGCATGCCGCGCGCGAGCGGCGCGCTCGTCACCGAGGTCGAAGCCGACTCGCCGGGCGCACGCAGCGGCCTGCGCGCGAACGACGTGATCCTCACGTGGGACAACCGCGAGGTCGATCATCGCTCGCTGCCGTGGATCGTCGCGCAGACGCCGGCGGGCAAGCCGATCACCGTCGGGATCTGGCGCAACCACACCAATTCGTCGACCACGGTTGTCACTGAAAAGATGCGCGAGTAGCTAGAGTTATCGCCGGCGGATCGACGAGCCGCAGGCAACGTCGCGAGATGATATCGACGGTCGTTGGCGCGCGAGGTGCTCTATGCCCTCACATGACCAAGCGCGACCTGCACAGCATCGATCTCCAAGCTCTCTCGACCGTGACCGGCGGCGCCGACGCGGCGCCGATCAGCATCGGCTCGATCAACATGGGGCCGCCGAAGTACTCCGCCGCGTGGTGGGACTTCGTGCGCAGCCGTCCGGGCGTTCCGAAGTGATTGGTTGGCCGTCGCCGCACGAGGCAACGCGACCCAACATTACGTTATTGTTTCGATCCATCGACGCGATCGGTGCAGGTGCCGACTCAACGAGCACATGTCCACCATCTCTTCCACCTCGTCGCTGACCTCACTGCTGCAGTCGCAGTCGACGTCGTCGGTCTCGCCGGTGTCTGCCGTCGATGCCACGGACTCGACCGATTCGATCGATGGCGTTTCGGGCAGCTCCACGAACCTCTCGCAGATGGGCCAGCTGATGAGCCAGCTGCAGAGCCTCGAGCAGACCAATCCCGACAAAGCCAAGAGCGTGCTCGCGCAGATCGGCTCGACGCTCAAGTCCGAAGCCGGCAACAACCCGGCGCTGTCGTCGATGGCCGACAAGTTCACGCAGGCATCGCAGACCGGCGATCTGTCGGCGCTGCAGCCGCCCAAGGGCGGTCACGGCGGCGGCCACCATCACCATCACGGCGGCGGCGGCGGCGGTGGCGGCGGTGCGGCGAGCGCGAGCGCGACGACGCAAGCGCAGACGTACGATTCGAGCTCCGATCCGATGCAGCAAGTCGAAGCTGCGATCTCGAGCGCGCTGCAGAGCGAATAGCCAAATCGCGGCTACGCTTCAGACATGATCGACGCATATGTCTGGACCACGCCCAACGGCTACAAGGCGCTGATCGCGCTCGAAGAGCTCGCGGTGCCGTATACGCCGCACTGGATCGACATCACGAAGGGCGAGCAGAAATCGCCCGCGTTCTTGGCGATCAACCCGAACCACAAGATCCCCGCGCTCGTCGACGCCGAGGCCGGCGCGACCGTGTTCGAGTCCGGTGCGATCGCGATCTACCTCGCCGAGAAGACCGGCAAGCTGCTGCCGGCGAGCGGACCGGCGCGCTACACGACGCTCGAGTGGGTGTTCTTCAACATCGGCGGCCCGGGACCGATCCTCGGCCAGCTCGGCTACTTCGCGAAGTTCGCCAAGGAAAAGATCCCGCACGCGATCGAGCGATTCACGACCGAAGCCGAGCGCTTGTTCGGCGTGCTCGACAAGCGCCTCGGCGAAGCGCGCTACCTCACCGGCGACTTCTCGATCGCCGACATCATCAACTTCACGTGGCCCAACTCGGCGCGCGAGTTCTTGGGCATCGACATGTCGCGTTGGCCGCACCTCGTGCGCTGGCTCGACGAGCTCAAGGCACGTCCGGCGTTCGCGAAGGCATTGGCGCTGAAGCCGTAGTCGGCGGCACCTCGGGCGCCTCGTCGACCGTCAGCGCGCGCAGCCGTCCGATCAGCTTGCGCTCGCGCGTACGGCGCTGCTCGGCATCGTGCGTGGACGATAGGTCGTACTTCTCGTGCAACACGACGTCTTCGAACAGCCGCGCGACCTGACGGCGTGCACGCTCGGCGCGGATGATGATGCGCAGCGCATCGACGTCGATCGCCGCGAGCTCGCGCTCGAACTGCGCGAGCCGGTCGTCCGGCGGCGCATCGTCGTGCTTGTCGAGCGCGCCGTCGGGCGCTTCGCCGTAGGTCAGCTCGCAGGATTGGCCGAGGGCTTGGCAGACCAGGTGATCGCAGATCATGGTGATCTGTAGCCAAAGCAACGGCGGTGCCGAGCCTGACAACGCGCTGCAGCAGGGCTAATTCAGCGAATCTTCCGCGCTCTTCAAGAACCGCGGCAGCACCGTCTTTCGCCCAGCCTCGGGAAAATCGACGATGACGCGCATGTCCTTGCCGCTGCCCGACACGGCGACGACGCGGCCGATGCCGAGCAAGGCGTGCGCGACGGCATCACCGCTGCGAAACGGCACGTCAGCCGATCCCGCAGGGACGTCCGCATCGACGCGAAACACCGGCTCGCCGTCATCGGGCGCGCGCTGATCGAATTCGTCGCCGGCGAGCGAGCCACGCCCGAACCGCGAGCGTGGCGGGCGCCGCTGCGCCGCCCAACCGCCATCGACGATCGCCGGCGCCTTCGGCGTGAGCGGACCGCGGCGTACCGGCTGCGCGAGCACGCTCGGCGGCAGATCCTCGAGAAACCGCGACGGCCCCTGCAAGCGGATCTCGCCCCACACGCGACGCGTGCGCGCGTGGCTGAGCACGAGCTGCCTGCGCGCGCGCGTGATCGCGACGTACGCGAGCCGGCGCTCTTCTTCGAGCTGCGCGTCCTCGCTGACCCCGTCCCGCTCGCGTAACGACGGAAACAGCCCGTCTTCCATTCCGGTGATGAACACGACCGGCCACTCGAGACCCTTCGCGATGTGGATCGTCATCAGCGTGACCGCTTCGCCGGGCGCCGCGCTATCGGCCGGCGCCGACAGCGCGATGCGCTCGAGAAACGCGTCGACCGATTGCGCCTCGGCGCTCTCGTCGTCGAAGTCCGACGCGATCGTGACGAGCTCCGCGAGGTTGTCGAGCCGATCGCGCGATTCGGACGAATCGTCGGCTTCGAGCTTCGCGCGCACGCCGCTGCGATCGACGACCTGGATAATCGTCTCGGCGACCGATGCACCTTTCGCGATCACGTCGCGCAGGCCGTCGAGCAGCTCGACGAAGCCCTGCAGCTTCTTGCGCGGACCCGCACCGATGCCGGCGACATCGCCGTGCGCTGCGAGCCGAGCCGCTTCGAGCACGCCGACCGAGCTCGCCCGCGCCGCCGCGCGCAGCCGATCGACGGTGGTCTCGCCGAGCCCGCGCGCCGGCACGTTGATGACGCGCTCGCACGCCGAATCCGCGGTCGGATTGCCGAGCAAGCGCAGGTACGCGATGACGTCTTTGACTTCTTTGCGCTCGAAGAAGCTCTGCGCACCGACGACTTTCGCCGGCACGCGCGCCGCACGCAGGTGCTCCTCGAGCACGCGCGATTGCGCGTTCGTGCGATACAGGATCGCGATCTCGCTCGGTGAGGCCGGGCCCTCGTCGAGCAAGCGCCGGATGCTCTGCGCGACGTAGTACGCCTCGCCGCGTTCGTCGCCGGCTTGATAGACCTCGATCGGATCGCCGCCGGCCTCGTCGGTCCACAGCTGCTTGGGATGGCGATCGCGGTTGTGCTGGATGATCGCGTTCGCGGCGTCGAGGATGACCTGGGTGGACCGGTAGTTGTGCTCGAGCTTGACGACGGTCGCGTCGGCGAAGTCGCGATCGAAGTCGAGCAAGTTGCGCGGCTCGGCACCGCGCCACGCGTAGATCGATTGATCGTCGTCGCCGACGACCGTGAGGTTGCGCGTCGCGCTCGCGAGCTTGGCCACGAGGTCGTACTGGACGCGGTTGGTATCTTGAAACTCGTCGACCAGCACGTGGCGGAAGCGGACCTCGAGCACGTGCCGCGTGGCTTCGTGCTTCCACAGATCGAGCGTCTTGAGCAGCAGGTCGTTGAAGTCGACCGCGTTCTCTTTCGCGAGCTGCTGCTGGTAGAGCGGATAGATCCGCTCGATCACGTCGTCGAACGAGCCGGTCTTTTGCGCGACCGGATCGAGCCCGCGATTCTTCGCGCGATCGAACCGCGACAGGATCGTGCGCGCCGAAACTTGCTCGTCGAGCCCGGTCTCCTTGAGCAGCTTCTCGATCAGTTTCATCTGATCGTCGTCGTCGAAGATCATGAAGCTGCGCGTGAGCCCGACGGCCTCGCCGTGCTTGCGCAACAGCCGCGCGCAGGTCGCGTGGAACGTGCCGATCCACATCGCGTCGGCGCGGCTGCCGAGCAACGCCCGTAACCGCGCCCGCATCTCACCGGCTGCCTTGTTCGTGAACGTGACGGCCAAGACCTCGCGCGGATCGGCGCCGGTCTCGATCAAATGCGCGATCCGTGCGACGAGCACGCGCGTCTTGCCCGTGCCGGCGCCGGCGAGCACCATCAACGGGCCGTCGCCGTGCGAGACGGCGGCGCTCTGCTCCGGGTTCAAGCCGTCCACGCATGCTGCATAGCACGCGGCTCTGATCGCGCCTCGCTACTCGCCGGCGACGCGGAACCAGCCCGACGCGAGGTAGGGATCGTCCAGTGTCTCGATCCGCGTGTTCGAGACCACCCCGGTGTCCTCGCCGTTTCCGGCCGAGCCGCTCACGGTCAGATCGTTCGCCTCGGCGATCCGGAAGTGACCGCTATCGATCACCTGGGCGACGATCATGATGTGGCCCGGGTCGTTTCGGCAGCCGTCCGAGCTCGTGTAGAGCAAGATGTCGCCGACGGCGACCGTACCCGACGCCTTGTCGATCCACTGGAAGCCCGCCGCGGTTTGACCGATGAAGTCGCACGCGAACGGATAGTCGGTCCACGCCATGTTCGACGGCGAGATCGGCACGTTGCACACGCCCGCGGTGACGGTCTGCACGAAGTACGTGCACTCGTAGAACGGATACTGCGTGTCGTCGGCGAGCAGCGTCGACACGATGTTGAACGACGCGCTGCCGTACGGCGGATCGACCTGCGTGATCGCCGGGCTCATGCACGTGTAGTCGTCCATCTTGACCACGCCGACGCCGTCCTTGGTGCACGTCGTCCGCGCCGCGGTGACGAGCTGATCGGCGTACGCCGCGATGCCCGAGCCCGTGCACGCGAACGCGCCGGTCGTCATCGCTCCGTCGCGCGTGCTCGCCGCGTCGGTGCCGGGATGCGAGCTGCCAGAGCCGCCGGCGTCGGTGGAGCCGGCCGAGTGGGTCGCCGAGCAACCGAACGCAATTGCGACGACCGCGATGAAGCTCTTCATGCCCGATCGAAGTGCAGCGGCGATGCCAGCGCGCACTGCAACCCACGCGACTCGATCACCTGCGCAACGCTACGAACGTGCGCAAGTTGCCGGCGCGTGCACCGGCGGATCAGCTAGCCGCTGGCTAGAACGTCAGGCGGGCGCCGAAGCGCACCGAGGCCGGCGCGTAACGCTGGATCGTGTTGCCGAAGTTCGGGTTGCGACCGATCGCGACGTTCTGCTCGTTGCCGTTGGCGTCGATCGCCTTGACCCAGATCAGATCCTTGTACGTGCCGCCCGACACCGGGTTCGCGTTCTGCTGCTGACCACCGACGAGCATGCCCGTCGACGGATCG
>DASXEF010000748.1:0-6512 GCA_036490255.1 Kofleriaceae bacterium | reverse complement strand
GCGTTGATCGACGCGCCGGTGACGCCGAGGAACAAGCCGTACTTCTCCTCGAGCGCACGCGCGTTCTCTTTGTCTTTCGCGGTGCGTGGGTGCTGCGGCGGGTCGCGATCGATCAGCTTGATGAGCGCGGCGCTCGCCTTGGCCTTCTGGCCCTGGTACTTGCCGATCGCGCGAATCGCCGACACCTGTGCGGCGATCAGCTTCTTCGTGACCGGCTTGCTCGCGATGTCGATCAGCGCGTCGAGGCCGGGATCAGCCGACGCATCGGCCGCGGCTTCGCCGAGCGCGTCGGCAGCTTTCTGCGCGCTGTCGACGGAGCGCGGGTTCGCTTCGTCGACGTCGGTCAGTGCCTTCGCGAGAAACGGCATTGCCGCGGCCCAGCTGGCAGGCCGGCCCGTCTTCTCGTAGTCGCTGACGAACTGCGCTTTCGCTTGCTCGGGCGTGAGCGGCCGAGCGAGCGAGATGATCACTTGGAGCAGCCGAACCGGCTTGCCCTGATCTTGCCAGGCTTGACCGAGCGCATCGATCGCGCTCGGATCACCTAACTGTTCGAGCTGCGTGACCGCACGTTCAGCCTCGTGCGGATCGTTGAGCTTCTTGGTCCACGTCGAGGCTTTGTACGGGTTGTCCGGACAGCCGGCGAGGCTGAGCAGCAACCCCGCCAGAACGAGCGAGGAGAGTCGCATCATGGAATTACTGGCTCCTACTTGTTCTTGACGGCGAACAACAGATTGTCGAACCCAGCCGCTTTGGCGGTGTTGACGATCTTGTTGATCAACCGCGCGTCGGTCTCCTGGTCGGCCTGGAGAATCGCGAGTCCGTCGGGGCAGATCCGACCCGGCTGTGGCCGGATGTTCTGCTTGGCATCTTCGCAGGCTTTGAGGAGCTCTTTCGGCTCCCGGCCCGTGCCGACATCTTCTTTGATCTTCTTGGCCGCCGCGTCGAGCCGCTCGAACAATGCGTCGATCTTGAACGTGGGTGAATCGTCGTGCAGCACACTCTCGACCGTGGCGACGAGCTGACCTTGGTAGGTGATCTCGTCCTTCGTCACGATGATGACGGGAGCTTGCTGCAACGTGTCGTGGGCGTCGGCGATCGGCAGATCGAGGCCACGCTGGGCCTGGAGCAACTGACCGGTCGACGAGAACACCATCAGCAGGAACGTGACCAAGATCGTCATCATGTCGACGAACGGGGTCAGGTTCAGAGAGATGTTGCTCGCGCGGTCGCCACCAGCCGTCTTCTTGACGAGGTGTTTGAAGTGGACCGAGCGATAGAGGCGTGAGCCTGCTGCATGAACTGGCATCGCGGCTCCTTTACAAGCTCGGCCGAGCGGCGAGGCCGTTCGGATCGGTGAGACCCACGTCGACAAACCCGACCTTCACGGCCACGTCCATCGCGTGAATGATGTCCTGGTACTTGACCTCTGCTTGCGACGTCGACTCCGCAGCAACTTCGATGTCGGTGCGATCAGCAAAGAACGCCGAGGCCTTGTGCTCTTTGAGCGTGGTCTCGAACTTGTCCCAATCTTGCTCATCACCCTTCTTCGGGATTTGCTGGAACTCGTTGACGCGCGACAGGCCGACCCAAATGTTGTCGGCTTGCACCAGCACGGACAGGGTCACGTGCTCGTCGTCCTGCTGGACGTTCGTCGTGTCGCGCGTCTTGCCCTTCGGCTGGATGTTGATCTGGGCGATGTTCACCCAGACCGCCGTGACCAGCAGGAAGGCCGTCAAGCAGCTCATCAAATCGATGAACGGGACGATGTTGAGCTCGACATTGAGGCTCTTTTTTCCATCTCCCGCTCCAACTGATGCGCCCATGGTGATGCTCCTCGCTAGGGTTTAGAACGTTGCGCGAGGAACGATCACTGAGGCTGCATCTGCGCGCGGTGCGTCGTCACGAGGTTGACCACCTGAACGGTGACCTCGTTGATGTCGTCGGTGACGTGCGTGGTCTTGCCCTGGAGCAGCGAGTAACCGAGCAGGCCGATGAGCGACGTCGCGATACCGAACAAGGTGCAGTGCAGTGCTTCTGCAATACCGTTCGCGAGCTCGGTCGCCTTGTTGCCGCCTTCATCGCTACCGACGGAGCCGAACGACTGGATCATGCCCGAGATGGTTCCGAGCAGACCGGCCATAACGGCGAAGTTCGCGGTCATCGCAAGATACGGCGTACGCGCGTTGATCTTCGGCAGCTCGCGGAGCGCGGCCTCGTCCATCGCGGCCTGGACTTCTTCGTCGCTCTTGTTGAACTTCATCAGGCCGGCTTGGACGATGCGCGTCATCGGCGTCGGGTTACCCGAGCTGACTTTGATCGCGCCTTGCACGTTGCCGCTCATCACCTGGCTCTTGAGCAGCGCGAGCAGCTTGTCCTTATCGACGGATGCGCGGAACAGATAGACCGCACGTTCCACGATGATCGCGATCGTGATGACGGACGTGAAAAGAATGGGCCACATGCCCCATCCGCCCTTGTGAAAACCGGTCGAGATCGCAGTCAGCATTAGAGCTCCCTGTTGTAGTCGCCGCGCTTAGTGCAGTGATCGATCCAGCAGGCAAGTACGGGACAAGACAGCAACGCTAAATGTAGGTTCACCGAAACGAGCCGTAGCATCTCGCGCCGCACCGAGGCGAAAAGCGACGGCTGATCGAAATGTGCAAGACTGTGGGAACTCAACGCTTCTTCGATCTGTCGGACGTATAGATGCACCTGCCGCGCTACTTCGGAATCGTCGATCTCGGCATCGTCGCGTTTGTCGTGATCGCGCTCGTCTTGCCGCCGCGCGAGATGTTCGCGAGCGAGGCGATCAAAGGCGACGACGCGAAGCAGTTCGCGGTCGCGCTCGCCGAGGCGCGCACGATCGTTCACCCGGAAGACGGCCGCGTCGCCGAAGACTTCGCGCGCGCACTCGGCGGCGTGAACCAGAAAGACTGGGCGATCGACGCGGCAGTCGCGGCGAGCGAGCGCTCGAAAGGCTCGCCGACGCGGTGGCATGCCCTGATCGCGGCGAGCGTCGCGTACGTCGACCGGCTCGACGTCGTGCCCGGTCTCGACTTCGCGAACCGCGCGCTGACCGCATGTGCGAGCGCCGCGACGAGCTGCCCGACGTGGGAGCAAATCCGCATGGAGCTCTATCAACAGAGCCTCGATGCCGGCGTGAAGTCGGGCATCAACCCGCACAAAGATCCGAGCGGATTCCGCAAGGCTAGCGAAACGAACATGCGCGAGATTCATCTCGGCGGCAGCCGCGAGAGCGAACGCGGCAGCGCGGCTCCCGCCGGTTCGAACGGGGCGACCGGCGTCGGCTCTGCTTCCGCGCCGTAACGCGCTATCATTGCTGCATGAGGCGCTTGCTGCTCGTGGTCGGGCTCATCGGCTGCGGCAGTACGGCAGGTCAGACGCCGCGCAAGCTCACGGCGCGCGAGATCGTCGATACGTCGAGCCCTGCCGTGGTCGAGGTCGAGGCCGGTGACGATCGCGTCGGCACGGGCTTCATCGTCGACAAGTCGGGCCTGATCGCGACGAACCTGCACGTGATCGAAGGCGAGTCGACGATCAAGGTGAAGCTCTACAAAGAGCAAGCAGCACTGCCGGTGATGTCGATCGCCGGCGTCGATCGCGCCCACGACCTCGCGCTGATGTGGATCAAGGCGCCGCACGTGCTCAAAGCGGTGAAGCTCGGCGACTCGAACGTGATGTCGGCCGGCGATCCGATCTTCACGATCGGCAATCCGCTCGGCGAAGAGTTCTCGTACTCGATCACGAGCGGCCTGATCTCGCAGGTGCGGCAGGTGACGAGCGACCTGACGATCTTGCAGTTCGACGCGCCGATCTCGCTCGGCTCGAGCGGCGGCCCGCTGTTCAATCAGTTCGGCGAGGTCGTCGGCGTGACGACGATGATCGTCAAAGAAGCCGGCGCGCAGAACATCAACCTCGCGATGCCGACGAACTATCTGTCGCCGATGTTGAAGACGCCGCAGACGATCGCGCTGGGCGAGTTCGCAAAGGCGACGCTCGATCTCGCGATCCAGCACGGCGAAGCTCCGCATCAAGGCGACGGCTCCGACGGCGGCGAAGATGCCGACGTCGAGATTCGCCGCGCCGTGCCGAACCACGCGACGAACGTGCTCGACGGCTGCTCCGTGAAAGACGTGCAGGATTACGTCACGTCGATCGCGCAGGCGATCGAGAGCGGCGCGCCGCTGTACAACCAGAAGACGAAGCAGGGTTACGAAGCGTGCTACCGCGTCTACGAAGGCACGGCGCTGCGCTACGCGAACGCGAACGACATCGCCTGCAAGGGCGTGCGCGCCGCGTTCGGCGACGGCCTGCTGCGCGCGAAGACGCTCGACACCTACAAAGAAAAAGCGTGGGCGATGCGCGATGCGTTCGACGGTCTGATCGACGTCGCACAGCGTTGGGCGCAGCAGAATCACGCGACGCTGCCGGTCAATTGACCGCGCACTGCCATCGGCGGTGCGGCGCGCCCGGCATTCGCCGGACTTGCACATGATCCTCTATCTGTTCGACATCGACGGTACGTTGCTCGACGCTCACGGCTCGGGCCGCGCCGCATTCGACGCGGTGATGCACGCGCAGCACGGCGTCGCCGACGCGAGTGCCGGCGTGCGCTACGGCGGCAAGACCGATCCCGCGATCGTCGACGAGATCTTCGTCGCACGCCTCGGCCGGCGCGCGACGGCGAGCGAGCGCGCCGCGTTTCTCGCCGCGTATCTGCCCGAGCTACGCGCGCGCTTGCAAGTGCGCGTGCTCGACGGCGCACACGAATCGCTCGCGTACTTGCGCGGCCGCGCGCGACTCGGCATCGCGACCGGCAACGTTCGCGCGGGCGCCGATGCGAAGCTCGCCGCGGCAGGGCTCGACGATCATTTCGAGCTCGGCGGCTACGGCGACGATTCGCACGTGCGCGCCGAGCTGGTCGCTCGCGCGATCGAGCGCGCGCGGTTCACCGGCGCAGTGCACGAGGTGATCGTCGTCGGCGATACGATCCACGACATCGCCGCCGCGCGCGCGTGCAACGCGACGGTGTGCGCCGTCGCGACCGGCAGCGATCCGGCGAGCGAGCTCTCGCACGCCGACGTGGTGCTCGCGTCGCTGCGCGAGCTGCCGGCGTGGCACGAAGCGCGTTACAAGCTGCGCGGATCGACGACGCCGACGTAGCTGAAGCCGGCGCGCACCGACGTGTCCATCGCGGCGATCAGCTGCTGATACGAGATCGGATCGGCGTTCGTGCTATCGGCCGCGATCAACACGTGCGGCTGCTCGCCCGACGGTGCCGGGTTGATCTCTTTCATCGCGGTTTCGAGGTGGCTCCAGTCGAACGCCGACAGCTGGCGTGCCTCGCCGGTCGGCTTCGCTTCGACCCGAATGCCGTCGCGCTCGATCAGCACCGACAGCGTCGGCGGCGGCTCGCCCGGATCGTCGCGGCCGTGGCCTTGCGCCGAGTTCTTCAGGTGCGCGGTGTTCACCCACACGGCGGTCACGAGCAAGAATGCGGTGAGGCAGCTCATCACGTCGATGATCGGGATGATGTTGAGCTCGATGTTGAGCGAGCCCTTGGATCCGGTGCCGACGGATGCTGCCATGTCGAGGGAGACACGGCGCGCCGCGAGCAGTTGCACCGTCAGTGCAAGGCCGCGCCGAGCTCGCCCGCTTTCGCGCGCGCGGCGATGCAGGCGTCGATCGCGACGAGCGCGCGGGCGAGATGCTCGCGCCCTTCCGGAATCCGCGTGATCTGCGGCTCGAACGCGGCGACGAGCTCGGCGCGCTCGGTCGCGTCGCATAACGAGCGCGTCGCGTCGAGTAGATCGGACGCGTCGGGCGGCGTGACGTGCGCGAGCAGCTCGGGCAAATGCGCGCGGACCGCAGTCCAGATCGCGGTACGCGTCGCCGGCCGCCGAAAATAGGCGGTGATCGCGGGCATCGTCGCCGACGACGGCAGCGTGCCGAGCGCGAGCTCGACCGCGGCAGGCGCGACCGCCGGTCCGAACGCGCCGAGCGGCTCGGCCGTCCAGCTCGGATCGCGCGTCGCGAGCGCGGCGATGCGGTCGAACATCGCGCGATCGCCGCCGGCGGCTGCAACCACGCTCGCGACCGGCGTGATGTTGCGCGCGAGATCGCGCATCGCGCGTTGCTTCGCCGACGCGCGCACCGCCGCCGGCAGCTGCTCGGCGCCGATCAACGCGATCAGATCGTCGTCGAGATCGCCGGCGAGCTCGCCGGGTTGGCTCAACGCCTTGAGCTCGAGCCGCGGCGCGAATCGCGCGGCGAGCCATTGCTGCCAGGCCACGCGTTCACCGTCGCCGACGAGCGGATCGATCGCGCGCGCGATCGCAGCCGCCGCGACCGCACTGCCGAGCTCGCCGCCCGCCAACGCGCGCAGCTCGCCCATCGCATCGCGCGGCGGTAGCTCGCCGCGTCGCACCGCGAGCTCGAGATCTTCGCCGAGCGCGACGCGCTGGCCGAGCGAGAGCGCGCTGCGCGGCGGA
>DASXEF010000731.1:0-26956 GCA_036490255.1 Kofleriaceae bacterium | reverse complement strand
CCGAGCACGACCACGCCGACGTCGATCAGCTGGCCCGCGCGATTCTTCACCGCGTCGATGTAGACCGTGCTCGTCGGCGTCGGCGTGCCGGTCTTCGTGCCGTTGATGACGTCTTCGCCGAGGCCGCTTTGCACGTCGCGGCCGTTCGGATCGATCTGATCGCTGAACGGGCTGCCGACGATCATGTCGATGTCGCGGAGCTCTTCGTCGCCGCCGTCGCCGTCGGCGCAATACATGTTGTAGCAAGGGCTCGTCGGGTTCGTGACCTTCGTGACGCGCACGCCGTCGATCGGGCTCGCGGTCACGTCGTCGGCTTCGAACTCGGGCTGACCCGGCGGCAACGCGGTCGCGAAGCTCGCGATGTCGTAGCCGGGACCGCCGATGAACGTGTCGTTGCCGGTATCGCCGCGCATGAAGTTCTCGCCGGCGCCGCCGTCCATCTCGTCGGTGCCGTGACCGCCGATGATGATGTCGTCGCCGTCCTCGCCGAAGATGTGATCGTCGAGGATGTCACCGAACAGCAGATCGTCGCCGGGCCCGCCGTAGATCCAATCGCTCGCGCCGCGACCGTGCACGATGTCGTCGCCGTCGCCGGCGTAGATCCGATCCTTGCCGTCGCCGCCGTCGATGTAATCGTTGCCGCCGAGGCCGCAGATCAGATCATCGCCGTCGAGACCGTAGATCTCGTCGTCGCCTTCGGTGCCGACGATGACGTCGTTGTCGTTCGTGCCGACGAAGCGATGCGGGTTGTCCTTGTCGGCTTTGACGGTCGCGCGCTTGACGATCGCCGGGTCCTTGCACGGGTCTTGGCCGGCCGCGTAATCGTCGATCGCGAGCTGCATCACGTCGACCTCGCCGACGTCACACGCAGCGAGCATCAACGCGGCGACCACGAACAGGTTGCGCATGCGATGGCGCTGATTGCACCGAGCGTGCCCGCAACCAAGTGCGCGAAGAAGCTGATCGCGATCGCGCGAACCCGTGGTCCCGCGTACCCGCGTAACTGCAACCTGTCGTCAGCGAACGCGCTGCACGTGCGTCGCGAATGCAGCGAGCAACTTCTCGGGATCGTCGAGCGCGCGTTCGGCGTCGCTGCGCGCGTCGCCGTGCTGGATCGTGTATGTGACGCGTGTTTCGTCGCCTGCGGGCTCGAAGTGGACCGAGCCGGCGACGCCGTCGCGCTTGCCGAGCTTCGGCGTCCACTGCACCTCGAGCTTGTCGTGGTCGTAGCGATAGATCAGCGTGTACGCGAGCGAGCTCGAGAACTCGAAGTGGATCTCCGACGGCAGCCCGTGCTCTTTCGCGATCACCTGCGCGCGCCGCAACCCGGGCACCCACGACGTCAACAGCGTCGCGTCGACGAACGTTCGCCAGCACGTCTCCGCGTCGCGTGCGACGAGCGCGGTCGTTGTGTTCATGGCCGCGGACGATAGCACCCGACGGTTACGATCGGGGCAGCACGCCGTTTCAGCCATCGGGGTTCTCTCGTCGGAGATCGCGCCTGCGTGCGTGCGTCCACGAGCTCGGCGATCCGGTCGCCGCACGTCGGTGCACACGCACTGCGTCGTGTCGCGCGACACAACGGCGGCTAGAACTCGGTGATCGAATTGCGCAACGCCTGAGGACTGCCGGCGAAACCGGTGGGGGCGCCCCCACCTTTGTAACGTCGGTGTCGTCGGAGCTCGCCAGGTTACGCTGCAAATCCGGCGGCACGGTCGTCGCAATTGCGGTGTGCATGGCAGTACTCGCGCTTCCCCGGCGCGAACCGGTTGCGTCGGCGATTTACTTAGACGCCGACCCGAATGGCCTCGCGATCGCGAACGGCGTGCTCTACGTCGCCGACGGCGAGACCGGCACCGTCATGCGGGCGGATTCGACCCCGCTCGCCGTGATCGACAGCGGCGGCATCGAGATCGGCAACCGCATCGGCGGGCTCGCCGCCGCACCCGACGGCGCGCTCTACGTCACGCGGCTCGGCTACGGCTCGGCCGGTGCGATCTTCCGTATCAACCCGGACGGCTCGACGATCGAGCTCGACCTGCCGACGGAGCCGTGGCGGCTCGGCATCGCGTGCCGCGGTCGCGCCGTGTATTCGACCCAGTTCTACAAAAACGACGACGGTCCGTGCGACGGCTCGATCATCCGCATCGCCGACGGCCGGATCTCGACGATCGCCCGCGGCTTCTGCAAGCCGGTCGGGCTCGCGTGGGTCGGCGACTCGCTCTTGGTCACCGACGCGAAGCAACGCGGCGTGTTCTCGGTCGACGGCCGGCGCTACGTACGCGCGCTGGCGGCGCCCGATGCGCGCCCCGATTCGATCTGCGCGCTCGATCGCGAATCCGCGCTCGTCACGACCTACGACGCCGAGCTCAAACGCGGCGCGGTGCTGCGCGTCTGGCTCGATGGCCGCTCGCGCGAGATCGCGCACGGCACGTGGGAGCCGCGAGGCATCGCGACCGACGGCGAGCTCGCGTTCGTCTCGGTGCGCCGCGGCGGTCGCGTGCTCGTCATCACGCTATGATGCGGCAATGAAGTTTGCGGCAGCGCTCGCGCTCGTGCTCGCGTGTGGCCATTCGGATCCGTCGCCGCCGCCGCCATCCGGCGCGAGCGATCAGCCGGCCGCGCCCGAGAAAAAGCATCACCACGAAGATCGCCACGACGTCCAAGGCTCGGCGACGAGCTTCTCGCTCGACGTCAGCGTCGACGGCGCGCATCAGACGTGGACGCCCGAGACGTTCGCGAAAGTGCCGCACTTCAAAGGTACGAACAACGACGGCGAAGCGCGCGACGTGTGGTCGCTGCGCGAGGTCGCGACGGATCTGGTCGGCTCGAACGCGCGCATCGTCTCGATCACCGGCGACGGAACGCACGCGATCGGCTCGGCGGCGTGGACCGATGCGACGAAGATTCCGATCGTTCACTCGACCCGGCGCGGCTCGCTCAAGTTTCGCTGGGCCGATCCCGACGGCAAGTGGCGCGAGGACGAAGTCATCAAGGACGTCGCGAAGCTCGAGATCGTCACCAAGTGATCACGCCGCGACCGCTGCCGCCGCAACGCGCTCGTCCGACGGCGTGATCGCGACGCGCGGTGCCAGCATCGGTCGATAGGCCGCCCGATACGCCCACGCAAGGAATAGCTCGAGCGCCAGCACGAGCACCGCGACCGGCAAGCCGGCCGGCTCGAGCCGCGCGTGGAAGATGAAGATGCCGACGACTTCCGGCGCGAGCAGTGCGAGCGCGAGCGTGGTGAAGCGGTTCGCGAGCAGCGCGAGCCCGGCGGCGAGCTCGACGACTTTGATGACCGTCATGTAACCGGCGGTGACGAACGCACCGGCAAACGCCATCGCCTCGGCGGGGACGTTCTTCGGCATCGGTAAGAACGGCACGAAGTAGTTGAAGCTGAACGCGACGAACACGAGGCCGAGCAAGATGCGCGCGATCGGAATGATTCGGGACATGCCTCTATGTAGACCATTGCTCGCAGAGCACTAGTGAGCCACGCTGCAACGAGCTATTGTCATTTCAGCAATGATGGATTTGAACCGAGCCGTCACGTTCGTGCGCGTCGTCGAGACCGGCGGCTTCACGCGCGCGGCCGAAGCGCTCGGCGTGCCGGCGTCCTCGGTCAGCCGCAGCGTCGCCAAGCTCGAGCACGAGCTCGGCATCACGCTGCTCGAGCGCACGACGCGTCACATCGCGCTGACCGATGCCGGCCGCGCGTTCTTCGAGCGCGCGCGCGATGCGCTGGTCGGCCTCGACGAAGCGAGCGATCTCGCGCTCGATGCCGCGCGCGAGGCGTACGGCGTGGTCCGCGTCGCGCTGCCGCCGGATCACGGCGCGCTCGTCGGCCCGCTGTTCGCGGCATTTCTCGCGGCGTATCCGCGGATTCGCGTAGAGCTCACGTTCACCGCGCGCGGCGCCGAGCTCGTCGGCGATCTCGTCGATATCGCGGTCGCGATCGGCAAGCTGCCGGATTCGGCGCTCGTCGCGAAGAAGCTCGGCCAGCACGCGCACAAGCTCTACGCGGCGCCGAGCTATCTCGCCGAGCACGGCACGCCGCGCAGCGTGCCCGAGCTCGCGAAGCACGACGTCGTGCTCGCCCGCGCGATCGGCGGCGATTCGCGCTGGGAGCTCACGGGTCCGAAGGGCATCGAGCGCGTCGACGTCACCGCGCGGCTCGTCGCCGATCACCTGCAGCTCGTGCTCGACGCGACGCTCGCCGGCTCGGGCATCGCGCAGCTGCCGGCGTTTCTCGGCGACAAGCACATCGCGACCGGCGCGCTCGTCGCCGTGTTACCGCGCTACGAGACCGAGTCGTCGCTCTACGTGCTCACGCATGCCGGCCGGCACTTGCCGCATCGCGTGGCGTTGTTGCGCGACGCGTTGGTCGGCGGGCTCGGCGGCCAGTGCGCGAAGCACGCTCGTTAGTGCCTGGATCTGAGCTCGCAAGCAGCGAGCGCGATCGCACCTCCGCGAAAAGCGAGCCGCGTGGGGTTCCACGGCACTAGTTTGACTACATCGTCGCCGGTCGATCGACTTGCCGTTTGCAGCTCGACTAGCCGTCGAAGATCTTCACAGAGGCGCGCGATCGCGAGCGCGCTCACGATCTGGATGCACGCCGAGTGCAGGTGGCGTTACCCGCGGTCGGCGAATTCCATGGCATCGCCACTGCAATTCGTTCGCGACATGAAGTCCGACAATCTCCAGACGTTGAACACCGACGAGCTCTCTTCCTGCAACGGCGGCATCCAGATGGATCCCTCGGCGAAATGGATCATGCAGCACGAGTCGGGCGGCAGCGCGACGGCCGGTCACCTCTACGCGCAGGGCCGCGGCGACGGCACGCGCGGCAACCATTCGTCGGCCTTCGGCGCGTTCCAGATGATCAACAGCACGCGCAAGCACTACATGGGCAAGGACTACCAGTCGACGGACATCGGCAAGCAGTACTCGGCGGCGACGAAGTACGTCGACCAGCGCTACGGCGGCTGGGGCCAAGCCGAACACTTCTGGAAAGCGCACCGCTGGTACTAAGCGCACGGCAACGGTGGATCCGCGACGGCGTGCGGCTTATACGGGCCGACATGTCTTCGAAGCTCCTTATCGCATCCACCCTACTCGCTGTCTTCGCGCAGGTTGCCCGCGCCGACGACGCCGCTCTGCAGCGCGCCGAGACGCAGATCAAGAAGTCGATGACCGATGAAGCGCGTGCGACGCGCAACATCGCCGACGCGCAGCACGCGGGCGCGAAGGCGCATCGCGACTGGGGCGCCGCGAACGCCGCGATCCAGAAGGCGTACCGCCAGCGCGCGGCCGCGAACAAAGACGCGCAGCAAGCCGCGGCCGACAAGGCCGCCGCCGACGCGCTGTCCGCGATGGCTACCGACGATGCCGCGCGTGCCGCCGCCGATGACAAGTTCGCGACGTCCGAGCAAGCCGCCGCGGGCGACGCGTCGGCGTTCGCAACGGCCGATGCCGCCGCCGCACAGGCGCGCAAGAACGCGAAGTCGCACGCCGACGCGAAAGCGCTCGCCGATCTGCAAACGGCCGCCGAAGCACAGTCCGCCGCCGAAGCCGCCGCGGCGCGCTCGAGCAACGACGTCCAGGCCGCGAGCGCCGAGAAGTCGAAAGCATCCGACGCGCTCGCGACCGCCGAAGGCGCGTTGAACAACGGCTCGCCCGCCGCGATGCAGCAGGCATCGCACGATGTCGAGAAAGCCGAGAGTGACATGGCGAAGGCCGATCAGGACGAGCACGCGGCGCTCGTGGCGCGTGCGAAGGCGCGGCGCGATTACGCGGCCGCGTCGGCGAACATGTCGAAGGCATACGCCGCCGTCGCCGCCGCCGAGCAAGACGCGAACGTCGCGAAGGCCGACAAGGCCGCCGCCGCTGCGGCGCAGAAGGTCGCCGATGCCGACGCCGCGCGCGCAGATGCCGCCGAGGCGGACGCGACGGCGTCGCAAGCGCAGGCCGATCACTACGCGAAGGTCGCGGCGGACGCGAACGCGTCGGCGAACGCGACCGCAGCGGCCGCGCAGAATCACGCGAACGCGGCGAGCGCCGATTTCGCACGCGCGTACAAGCTGCGCGCGACCGCCGCGAAGGCGATCGACAAGGCGAACCGCGACATGGCGAAGGCTCACGCCGACGTCGCCGCGGCTCGTGCGGCGCGCGCGAAGGCGATCGCCGATCTGCGCAACGCCTGAGTGACATGCGCGTCGACGGCGCGCTCGCACACCACCGTCGCGACCGGAATTAGCGCGGCTTGCGGAACCGCAGCGTCATGCGGTCGCTCTCGCCGATCGCGGCGAACTTGTCGTGATCGACGTCTTTGCCGGCGTAGCTCGGCGGCAGCGACCACACGCCGTGCGGGTGATCCTTGGTGTCTTTCGGGTTCGCGTTGATCTCGGAGCGCGCTTCGAGCTCGAGCCCCGCGGCTTTCGCGAGCGCGATCACCTGCGCTTCGGAGACGTAGCCGGTGTCGTCGACTTCTTTGGTCGTGAGATCTTTCGTCGCGCGGTGATCTTCGACGCCGAACACGCCGCCCGGCTTGAGCACTTTCGCGACCGCGGCGAAGACGGAAGGCGCCGTGCCGGCCGGGATCCAGTTGTGGATGTTGCGGAACGTCACGACCATGTCGGCGCTGCCGTCGGGGCCGAGCTGGATCGTGTGATCGTCCATGCGCACAGTCGTGACCTTGTCGAACACCGGCGAGCTCGCGAGCCGCTGCGCCATCTTCTGCGCTTGCGTCGTGCCTTCGTCGGCGGAGCCGCCGTTCGGATCGGCCGACGTCACGGCCAGCGCACCTTTGTCGTGCAAGTACGGCGCGAGGATCGCGGTGTACCAGCCGCCGCCCGGCACGAGCTCGACGACGTGCATGTCGGGCTTGAGCCCGAAGAACGCGAGCGTCTCGGCGGGATGGCGATACTTGTCACGCGCGCGTTCGGCGTCGGTGCGCGCCGGGTTCGACAACACGGCGGTCAGCGCGGGATCGACCGACGCGGCCGGCTTGGCCTGGTCGTGCGTGTCTGCCTTGTGGCACGCAGCGATCAACAACATGGCGAGAGCGATGCGATGCATGCGCGAAGCTTACTCGCTTCGCGCCGCCCGGTAATGCACGCGGCCGCGTCGTATCACTGCGAACTGTGTCGGCGTCGCCACGGTCGTCGCGCGCTGCGACATGAGGTGTACCACCGGCACGTGATGAGCGAGCAGATGGTCGGTGACGATGCGGCGGTGACAGCGCCACCACACGGCCTCGGAGCACATGATCGCGACGGCGTGCTGCTTCGCGAGCGCGATCAGCTCGGCGAGCCCGGCGCGAAACTCGGCGGTCTCGGCGTGATCGGCGAAGTTGCGGAACGCTGCGTTGTCCCAGGCATCGTTCGGGTGCTTCAGCGGCGGCTTCGCCTTCGGCCGGCGACCGCCGAGCGCGGGGATCACGCGATAGTCGATGCGCTTGCGCGCGAGATACGACGACAGCCGCGCTTCGTTGAACTGCGGATTCGTGCGCGAGCGACGGATCGACCGGATGTCGACGAGCGTGTCGATGCCGTGCGCGGTCAAGATCGCGCCGAGCTCGGCGAGCGTGCGCGTCGAATGACCGACGGTGTAGATCGGTTTCATGATGCTCTCCGCGAGCGCGCGTTCCACAACATGATCGCCGCGACGGTCGGTGCTGCGATGGCCGCAGCCATCACGACGATGTCGAACCAGCCGCGTTCTTCAGGCCCGTCGAACGCGAAGATCTGGATCGCGGTCACGACC
The DNA here is from genome assembly GCA_036490255.1 of Kofleriaceae bacterium. Lineage (GTDB taxonomy): Bacteria > Myxococcota_A > Polyangia > Haliangiales > Haliangiaceae > JABFXX01. Next base: position 19,189 of record DASXEF010000731.1, on the reverse strand, counting down.
GCATCGAGTGTGATGATCGAAGCGAGCACGTTGGCGAGTGGTCGCCGCCATCGCGTGCTCAGCACGAACAACGCGGCCGCGACGACGATGTCGAAGCCGACCCAGCCGTATTGCCAGACGCGCGACGGAAACCACCGCGCGCTGAGCGGCAGCGCGAGCAGCGCCGTCCACACGACGAGCAGCGCGGCGAGCACGCGCATCACGATCGCGGGGCCGCGCAGCAGCGTCTGCGCACCGAAGCGCAACAGACCGCCGCGGGCGAACGCGCGCAGCGTGTCGAAGATCGCCGCGATGCCGCTGCCGCCCGGTGGATACGCGAGATAGATCGGATCCCAATGCTCGGGCTTGAGCTTCGCCTTGAACGCGCGCAGGCCCTCGAAGTCGTAGAGTGCGTTGCCGGCGCGACGCGCGGCGCGCAGCCACGGCCCGACCTCGCCGGCGAGCGGCACCAAGCCGAGCGTGACGTAATCGATGCCTTCGGTCGCAGCGGCGCGCATACCTGCATCGACGAGCAGCTCGACGGTGCCGTTCGGCGCCTCCGGATCGCGCAAGAAATCCTCGAAGAACCAGCCGCGCCGCGCGAAGATCGGGATCACACCCAAGAAGCCGACGACCGCGCCGTCGCGCTCGGCGACGAAGTAGCGCCGCTCGTCGGGAAACGTGAACGGTTGAACCTGGACGAGAAAGCCCATCGGCGCGATCGTGCGCGAGTCGAGCCAGCGCCGGATCAAGCCGTCGATCTGCGTGCGCAACGGCTCGCCGACCGCGAGCTCCGCCGGCGTCGCGATCCGCACTTTGACGCCCTTCGCGCGCGAGCGCCGCAGCTGCTCGCGCAAGCTCGACGAGCCGGCGAGCGCGGCGGTCCACGTTTCGGGCCGCCACGTCGGTTGATCGCCGATGCGCATCGTCGGCCAACCGCTGATCTCGTGAAAGCGCTCCTCGGTGCCGAAGCACGACGCGCGGCGATGCGCCGCCTTCGCCGCGGCGACGAATCGCGCGGTGACTTCGATGCACGCTTCCGGCGCGCTGATCGGTGCACCGGCGGCGACCCACGCGCTGCCGGTATCGACGTAACCGACGCAGGCATCGTCGCCGTCGAACCAGTAGCGAAACCCGGATTCGAGGATCTGGAACGACGTCGCGTTCCAACCGTGGCGCTTGAGCAGCGCGAGCACGCGAGCTTGATCTGTTACTGCCACGTCCGCGCAGTCTACCGCCGCGTTATCGCGACCGCTGCATCGCTGCGCCAGCGACATCAAGCCGCACGGTCAGCCCGACACGAGCACCATGGGGATGCGCAGCGTGCCCGGATGATCGTGCGGAAAGCTCAGGCGAACGAAGGCGGCGTGCACGCAGTCGAGGAGCGCCTGGTTCGAGAGCCCGGTCACGACGACGTCGTGCGCGGTTCCGGCCGCGTCGACGCGCGCCACGATCGTCAGCTTGCCTGCCAGCGTCGGCGCTTGACGCAGCGCGGTCTTGTAGCACGCGCGAAATGTGCCGCTGCTCGACTCGACCACGCGCTCGACGACCTCCGAATCGAGCGACTCGACTGGCACCACCGGGTCGACGTGCGGAGGCGGACTCGGCGCGGGCGCCGCATCGATCGGGATGACGACCGGCGGCGCAGGCGGTGGCGGCGGCGCAGATGGCGGCGCGCCGCTATCGCACGCGCACACGACGAGCATCAGCGACCACGCGATCGTGCGCATCACGGCAGTCTACGCGCTTCCGGAATAACGCGCGGATGTCGGTCGCTGTTCCCGCTGTATGACAACCACCGAGAAGCTGTTCACCTGGATCGCGGTCGCCGCGCTCGCAGGCTGCGCGACCGACTTCGAAGAGCCGACTGCCGACGAGGACATCGTCGGCGGATCCGCTACGAGCGCGTTCCCCGAAGTCGGCATCGTCGGCGTGACCAACGGCGAATACCTGTGCACCGGCTACCTGGTGTCGCCGACGATCGTGATCACCGCGGCGCACTGCATCGCCGGCGGCACGAGCTACGGCTTCTACACGGGGACCGGCACGCTCGAGACCGTCACCGCGCCGAGCGAGGCGACACTCGACGCACTGCCGAACGTCACGAAGCACGCGGTCGTCGCCTCCGGCGTGTATCCCGGCGCAAACCTGGCGACGTCGCCGTTTCGCTACGACGTCGCCTACGTGAAGTTGGCCGCACCGATCACCGGCGTCACGCCCGAGAAGATCTCGACGCCGCCCGCTGCGCGCACCGTGTGCCAGGCCGTCGGCTACGGCTGGACCAGCTTGACGTCGCCGACCGGCTTGCTGAAGAAGACCGCGCTCGAGACCGTCGATGCCGTCGATGCGTACGACGTCGACATGGTCTACGACACCGGCATCGCCGACCGCGGCGATTCCGGCAGCCCGCTGATCTGCAACGGCGTCACCGTCGGAACCTTCTCGTGGATCGACAACTACACCAGCGCGACGGCGCTGCGCCGCTACGCGCGCGTCGATGGCGCGGTCGGGACGTGGATCGACAACCTCGTCAATCCGCCGCCGCCGCCGCCGCCGTATCAAGTCGGCGATCCGTTCGACTACACGCGCGTCACGCCGTCGTCGCAGATGGTCGCGACGATGTTGAGCGGCTTCGGCTATGCCGCGAGCGCCGCGCCGAAGGCGGTCGCGATCGATGCCGCCGGCTTGGGCTTCGTCAGCATCAAGCCAGGCGCGACGCAGGCCGACGCCGATCGCACCGCGCTCGAGGCGTGCTTCGTGCTCGGCGGCGGCAAACCGTGCACGTCGCTTGCGAGCGGCAACGCGTTCGCGGTCTCCGAAGCCGGGCTACCGACGAGCTACACGTTCTCGCTCGCGCAACCGTCGCTCGCGGCGATCCCGTACGCGACGAGCGCGGCGCGTGCGAGCGCGATCACCGCGTATGACGCCATCACCGGGTTCAAGGCGATCGCGATCGGCCTCGACGGCACCATCGTGCGGATCGAGACCACCGACGTGATAGCGAGCCAGGCCGAAGCCGATCGCATCGTGCTCGAGCGCTGCGAGATGCAGGCGAAGCTGACGCCGTGCTCGCTGTTCGCCGAAGGCACCAGCGTCGTGTTCGCGCCGAACTGGTCGCCGGTGATCGACTACTCGCGCAAGATCGTCAGCGTGAACCTGCCGGGCACGACGATGGCGAACTACAACGCGCACGTTCCGGCGTATCTCACCGGCGTCGAGAGCGGCTACCAGGGCTCGATCTACGTCGCGGCCGACGGCGACGGCGGCGACGCGTGGGAGACGACTGCCGCGCTCGCGCAATCGACCGCGCTCGGCTACTGCAACGAGTTCGTCGGCGCCGGGTTTCGCTGCCTGCCGTACGCGACCGGTACGCGGATCACGTTCGGCCCACTCGACCTCGTCGGCGACGCCGATCTCGCGGTGCACTGCAAAGCGATGCCGCGAGCGAGTTGCGCGGCACACACGGCAATGGGCTGCGCCGCCGGCAGCTATTACATCGCGCAGGCCGGCAGCGTCGCGCTCGAAACGTGCCCTTAGTGAGCGAGCTGCGCCGCCGCCGCGCGCTGGCCGTAGAACAACCGGCCATCGCGTAGCGACGTATCGCGCAGCGTGATCGCGAGCGCTTCGGCGAGCGTGTCGACCGGCGTGACCGTGATCGACTTGACGACCTCGGCCGGCAGATCTTCGAGATCGGCCTCGTTGTCGCGCGGGATCACGAACTCGCTGATCCCGGCGCGCACGCCGCCGAGGATCTTCTCCTTGAGCCCACCGATCGGCAGCACGCGCCCCGACAGCGAGATCTCGCCGGTCATCGCGACGTCGTGACGCGCGGCGCGGCCCGAGAGCGCCGACACCATCGCGGTCGCCATCGCGATGCCCGCCGACGGCCCGTCCTTCGGGATCGCGCCGGCCGGGACATGCACGTGGACGTCGCGCTCGAACACGCGATCGTCGGCGATGCCGAGCACGTCGGCGTGCGAGCGCGCGTAGGTCCACGCCGCGCGCGCCGATTCTTTCATCACGTCGCCGAGCTGACCGGTGAGGATCAGGTCGCCCTTGCCGCGCATCGGCGCCGCCTCGACGAACATGATGTCTCCGCCCTGCGGCGTGTAGTACATGCCGGTCGAGATGCCGATCTGATCCTCGCGCGCTTTCTTTTCAGGATGCACGCGCGGGCGGCCGAGCTGCGTACGCACGTCCGTCTTGTCGACGGTCGCGCGCTCGAGCTCCTTCGCGGCGACTTTGCGCGCGATCTTGCGCGCGAGCCGGCCGAGCTCGCGCTCGAGGTTGCGCACGCCCGATTCGCGCGTGTAGCCGGTGATCACTTCGCGGATCGCGTCGTCGGTGAGCTCGAGCTGGTCTTCGTTCAGCCCGTTATCCGAGAGCGCGCGCTTCACCAGATAGTGCCGCGCGATCGCGAGCTTCTCGCGCTCGGTGTAGCCGTGGAAATCGACGATCTCCATGCGATCGAGCAGCGGGCCCGGGATGTTCTGGATGAAGTTCGCCGTCGCGACGAACAGCACGCCCGACAGATCGAACGGCACGCCGAGATAGTGATCGGTGAACGAGTCGTTCTGCGCGGGGTCGAGGACCTCGAGCAACGCGCTCGCCGGATCGCCTTGATGCGAGATGCCGAGCTTGTCGACTTCGTCGAGGAGGAACACCGGGTTCATGCTGCCCGCCTGCTTCATGCCGGCGAGGATGCGGCCCGGCAACGCGCCGATGTACGTGCGGCGATGGCCGCGAATGTCGGCCTCGTCGCGCGCGCCGCCGAGCGAGAGGCGGACGTACTTGCGCCCCATCGCGCGAGCGATCGACTTCGCGATCGACGTCTTGCCGACGCCGGGCGGACCGTTGAACAGCAAGATGCGGCCCTTCTGCGCGTCGTTGCCTTTCGCGAGCTGATGGACCGCGAGGAACTCGAGCACGCGATCTTTGACGTCGCCGAGCCCGAAGTGATCTTCGTCGAGGACTTTCGCGGCTTCGGCGACGTCGAGGTGCTCCTCGTCGCGCTTGCCCCACGGCAGCTCCGCGATCGTCTCGAGGTACGTGCGGATCACCTGCGACTCCATCGACTCGCGGCCGATGCGCGACAGCCGCGCCCGCTCGCGAGTGACCTCTTTGCGCGCGTCTTCCGGCAGCGGCAGCTTGTCGAGCTTCGCGAACAGCTCCTTGAGCGCGTCGTCGCCGGCGTCGTCGCCTTCGCCGAGCTCCTTCTGGATCGCCTTCATCTGCTCGCGCAGATAAACCTCGCGCTGGCGATCGCCGAGCTCTTCTTTGACCTTCGATTGGATCGACTCCTGCGCCGCCATCACGTCGATCTGGCGCTGGACGTGGATCAGCACGCGGCGCAGGCGATCTTCGACCGCGAGCGCTTCGAGCAGGCTCTGCCGCTCGGCGACCGGAACGTCGAGATACGCCGCGACGAGATCGGCGAGCCGGCCCGGCTCTTCGTCGAGTGCTGCGAGCATCTGCTCGACCGCGTCGTCGGGCAGGCCGCGCTTCTTCGCGAGCTCCGCCGCGCGCTCGCGCACCTCGCGGTGGAGCGCGACGAACGCGTGATCTTTCGGATCGAGCGGTTGCTGCTCGATCGCCGGCGCCACGTGGGCGAGCAAGTAGCCGTCTTGCGACGTCACTCGCATCGCGATCCCGCGCTCGATGCCTTCGAGCACGAGCCGGACGCCACCGGGTCCGCGCTGCACCGAGCTCAGCGTCGCGACCGTGCCGACGGTGTAGAGCCCCTCGGCGATTACCTGATCGACGTCACCCTTTTGCGAAACGGCAAACACGCGATGGTCGGGATCGCGCAGCGCAGCCTCGATCGCACGCAGCGTCTGCGGGCGAGCTGCCGTAATGGGCAGGCTCACACCCGGGAAAATCACGCCGGTGCGCATCGGAACGACCGGAAGGTTTTGCGACATGGATAACGAGTTGGGCACCATACGTGCAGCTCGCAACCTGACCGAAAAGCCCGGATAATCGCTTCGCAATGGCCGACTACGAGCTCGCTCAAGCGAACGTCGCGTACGCGCTCGCGCCCGCCGGCGATCCGCGGCTCGCCGATTACATCTGCCGGCTCGACGAGATGAACGAGCTCGCCGATCGCAGCCCCGGCTTCGTGTGGCGCTACCTGACCGATTCGCGCGATCCGGTGCAGCGCGAGTTCGACGATCCGTACGTGCTGTTCAACATGTCGGTGTGGACGTCGATCGACGCGCTGCACGCGTACACCTATCGAACCAACCACGCGCAGGTCTACGCCGCGCGGCGCACCTGGTTCTCCGAGACCAAGGCCGTGGTCGGCGGCCACGCGCTCGCGATGTGGTGGATCCCGCGCGGCGAGCGGCCGAGCGTCGAAGACGCCAAGCGCCGGCTCGCAAAGGTCCTCACCGACGGGCCGTCGCTGGAGGCGTTCACGTTCAAGCAGCGGTTCGACCCGCCGTTAGCTTGAGGTTAACAACGCCGTTTTTCGGTGCAACAACCCCGCGAGCTGCGTTGTCATAGCTGCGTGTCACGCAAACCTTGCGGCATCGAGGTAGTGACCAGGCTCGGCGAGACGATCGTCGAGCACGTGATCGTCGAGCCGGGCGGTCGCGTCGGCGAGCATCACGTCGTCGAGACCGCGCGCGGCTTCGCGCTCTACGCCGCCGACGGCTCGGAGCTCGCGCTCCCGGCGCGGCTGCCGTGCGGGCTGGGCACGATGACGATCTCCAGCGTCGCCCGATCGACGACGGAGCTCGCGCACCGGCCGATCGAACGCCCGATCTACGCGTTGGTCACGGCATCGCTCGCGGCGCATCTGGCGATCCTCGCGCTCGCGATGCGCCCGAACGCGGCTCCGGTGAAGCCGCCCGGGCGCACGCGCGGCACGTCGCAGGCGCGGCTGGTGGCGAACCACGCGACCGCGACACGCGCGCGTCGCGACCCGGTTGTCGTGCACAGCCCGCTCGACCAGGATCAGCCCGAGCTGCATCGCGAGCTCACGCAAGGCCATGCGATCGCGGCGAAGCCGAGCCCACACGCGCCGATCGTGCGCGAGCGCGACGACGTCGTCGGACACGCGACGAGCCCCGGCCTCGACAACGTCGAGCAGAGCGCGGCCCGCGCCGCGCGTCACTTCGATCCGTGCGCGAACGGCGACTGCGGGCTGATCGCGACGAGCCGCGATTACGCCACGAAACAGGAGCGCGTCGGCGACGACTACCAGCTTCCGCCGCGCGAGCCGCGTGCGCTCGAGACCGCCGTCGTCACCTGCGATATCGACGGTGGCTGCAACACGGCGTCGGGCACCGACGACAGCGCGGTTCGCACCGCGCTCTCGCATCACCTCACCGAGATCTACGCGTGCTTCGACGGCCACACCGAGGTGACCGCGGCGATCGACGCGCGAGTCGACAGCGACGGGTCGATGCACGTGTCGGCTCACGATCCGAACGAAGTGTCGGCGTGCATCGCGCAGGTCGCGGAGAAGCTGAAGCTCGCGAGCGGCGAGCGTAACGTCACGCTCGCGTTCGCGCGCGATCACTAGAGCGCGATCAAGTGCCAGGTCTGCTTGGTGTTCTTGCTCGTCGTCGACGGATCGACGACGAGCAGCGCGCTGCCGTCATCGCTGATCGCCGCCGGCTCGATGATGCCGAACGCGGCGACGAGGCCCGACGGTAACTTCTGCTCCTGCGCGGTCATCGTCGCGAGATCGAACGCGACGTAGGTCTTCGCCGGCGACGAGAACAACAACAGCGACGAGCCGTCGGCGCTGATCGCCGCGTTGCCGGTGTGCTTGGGACCGCGCACCGTCGAGTCGATGCGCTGGCCGTCGAGATCGACGCGAAGCAGCGCGCCGGTCTCGTCGCTCGAGCAAAACAGATAGTGGCCGTCGGGCGAGAATGCGCTGGCGTAGACGACCGGCGGGATCTCGAACGAGAACGAGCCGCCCGAGCTCGTATCGACGACGAAGCCGCGGCCGCCCGGCGTCAGCGGCGCGACCGACTCCCAGTATTCGAACAACGCGATGTGCGAGTAGTCGGCCGAGTGCTGGACGAACATTTCTTCGTCGAGCGAGCTTTGTTCGGTGCGGCCCGGCATGTCGACGCTGGCGATGTCGTGCACGCGCAGCGTCGCGAGATCGAGCGTGCGGATGATGAAGCGCAGGGCCTGACGATCGTGGCGAAAGCCGACCTCCTGGCGTCGCGGGCCGTCGTAGACCGCGACGCCGAACCACGCGGTGCCCGCATGCGTGCCGATCACGCGCGCTTCCTCGTTGCCTCTCGCGATGCGCACGCTGCGGCCGAGCTTCGCGCGATGGACGTCGAGCTCGGCGTACGACTGCGTGTGATCGGCGCCGAATCGATCCTCGAACAAGAATCCGGCACGGTTGCCGTCGAAGCTGACGAGCTTGCCGCTCGGCGCGAGCGCTTCGCCGGGCGCGAACCGGCGCTGCATCGGCTCGCGCGGCACGTCGATCTGAAACGCGTTATGCGCGTGCAAGTCGACCACGTCGACGCTGCACGGCTCGCCGGCCGGGCAACCGAGCTCGGTCATCGCCATGTAGTCGGGGCCGACTGCGCGCGGCTCGGCGACGCCGGGCTCGATCGTCAATGCGACGAACCGGTCGAGCTCGGCCTTCGCCGGGCTCGCGTGTGCCGCGGTTCCGATCAGCAGCGCGGCCACGACAAAACGCATCACTCCCTGATCCTTATCGATCGCGCTCGGATGACCATGGCAAACTATGGCTGCGTGATCACGATCTGCGAGATCGGGCCCGACGATTGGCAACAGTTTCGCGAGATCCGGCTCCGCGCGCTGGGCGAGGCCCCGTACGCGTTCAGCTCGACGTACGCGGGCTGGCAAAACGCCGCCGAGGCCCGCTGGCGCTCGCGGCTCGCCGACGTGGCGTTCAACGTGCTCGCGGTCGACGGCGGCACCGCGGTCGGCTTGGTCAGCGCCGTCGATTCCGATCCGGTCGAGCTGATCTCGCTGTGGGTCGCACCCGATGCGCGCGGTCGCGGCGTCGGCGATTTGCTGGTGCGCAGCGTGCTCGGCTATGCGGGCGTGCGGCCGACGCGGCTCAACGTCTATCCCGATAACGCGGCGGCGATCGCGCTGTATCACCGCCACGGCTTTGCCGAGCTCGGCATCGTCGAGGGCGAGCTGCAGATGGAGCGCGCGCGATGATCTTGCTCGCGCGTCACGGCGAGACCGAATGGAACGCGATCGGCCGGCTGCAGGGGCACACCGACGTCGAGCTCAACGACAACGGCCGCGCGCAAGCTCGCGCGCTCGCGGCGGAGCTCGCGGCCGCGAACATCGCGAGCGTGTGGACGAGCGATCTCGCACGCGCGCGCGAGACCGGTGCGATCGTCGCCGCCGCGCTCGGGCTCGATCCGCCACGCGCCCTCGCCGATCTGCGCGAACGCCGCTTCGGCGTGTTCGAAGGGCTGACGCGCGACGAGTGCGCGGCGCGCTATCCCGACGCGTGGCGTGCGTGGACGTCGCGCACCGAGCATCCACCCGGCGGCGAATCGCGCGAAGACGCGACCGCGCGCATGGCTCGGGGCATCGATCGCGTGCGCGGCGAAGCCGGCACCGCGTTGATCGTCACCCACGGCGGCGTGATGCGGCTGTGGATCGCGAACGTGACCGGCGAGGCCGTACCGCTCGTCGCCAACGGCGCGGTCTACACCGTCGAGCACGACGGCGCCGCGGTTCGCTGCGCGCTACGCGCCCGAGCCTAGCGCGTCGACATCGCTCGGCAACTCGGCGATCGGCTTTGCCATCGCCGGCGCTTTATCGAGCGGTGCGATCGCGATCGACGCGAGCTTCGTCTCGACGTCGTATTCGCCGACCAGATGATCGAGCGCGATGTAGACCAGCTTCGCGTCGCGCTCGGTGTAGCCCGGCACGAACAGCGCGACGTCGAGCTTGCCGTCGCTCGTGCGATCGGCGACGTAGCGGATCGGGTTCGGATCGAACGTCGCGCCGGAGCCCGACGTGATCGCGACGAGCGGCCGCGCGGGATCGCGCTGGCGAAACGCGACGATCGTCCAGTGCGGCACGGTCGGCCGCGCGGCGTAGAGCGCTTGCACGTCGGGAAACGCTGCGCGATCGCCGTCGGCGGTGAGCACGAGCGTGCGATCGTCGCGCAGCGACGCGAGCTCGGCGATCACACCGTGATGGTCGACCTCGAGCGCGCTCTGCAGCTGATCCATCGCGGGCTCGAGCGGCTCGGCGCGAAGCTGATCGGCGTGCGCGACGAAGAACGGCCAAAACCGGTCGGCATGCGGCGCAGCGGGCTTGCTGCACGCGACGGCGAACACCAGCAACGCCCACTTCACTTGTGCGCCTCGAACGCGCGATAGCGAATGAACGCACTCAGCGCGTGCTGGATGTAATCGATGCGCACGGTGCGCTTGTGCTGATCGGCCGGCATCGCGCCGTCGGGCAACATCGACGCGAGCAAGAAGTGAATGCCGGCGTCGATCGAAGGCGCGAGCGTCTCGCGCGGCAAGATCGCGGCGGCGGCGAGCAAGCCTTCGAGGTGCGTCGACGACGGCGTCGTGCGGCCGTCGTCGGTGTAGCAACCGAACAGCGCGCTCTTCGGATCGGCGTTTTGCGTCGACGTGTTGACCGCGGCGATCTGCGCGGCGTGATGCGCGAGCAGCTCGCGATCAGCGTCGTCGAGCTGGCCTTGGCGCAGCAGCTCCTCGGTCGCGACGACGGCCCAGTTGTCGCTCGGCACGTCGCTGCCGTTCGCGCGCGACATCGCGAGATAGCGGATCCCGCGCAGCGCCGCATCGTGCCAGCGCGGATCGCGATCGTGCGCGGCGAGCTGCGCGAGCGCCAGGATCGCTTCGCCCGGGTAGTACAGCGAATCGAAGCGATTGCTCGGGCCCGACTCTGCCGTGTACGTGCTGTGAAACGAGCCGTCGGGGTTCTGCATGAACACCAAGAAGTTGCCGAGTGCGCGCAACGTGCCGGCCGGAACGCTGCCGGGATCGAGCGCGTCGGCCGAGATCAGCGCGACGAGACCGAGCCCGGTCGCGCCGAGCACGGCATCGTCGGCGAGCTCGCCCGGCGCGCTCATGCCGTAGACCGCGCTGGTCCCGGCCGGCGTCGCGAGCGGCCGGATCGCGCCGAGCAAAAACTTCGTCGTCCGCGTGATCGTCTCGCGGGTGCGCGGATCGGGTGCGACCTGCTCGAACATCGCGAGCGCGTAGATCGCGCCGGCATGCCGCACGATGTTGTAGCCGGCGATCGGCTCGCCGTCGCGCACGCGATATTCGTAGACAAAGCTGCCGTCGGGCCGCGCGAGCGCGCGCAGCCGTTCACCCGACGCGCGGATCGCCGCGTCGAGCCGGCTCGCATCGTCGGTCCCGACCGCCGGATCCGGTTTGACCTCGGCAGGCGCTCGCACACACGCGGCGAGCGCGATCGCGACCGCGACGACTCTAGTGATGCTCTTTCTCTTCTTTCGCCGGCGCCGTGTGCGCGGGCGTTGCCGGATGCGCCGGCTGCGTGTGCTGCGCCGCGCCGCCGTGCTCGACCGGGCCGTGACCGGCTTCGTGCACCTGCTGCGCGGGCTGCTGCTGATGCTCGACCGGGCCGTGACCGACTTCGTGCTGCGCGGGCTGCTGCTGATGCTCGACCGGGCCATGACCGGCTTCGTGCACCTGCTGCGCGGGCTGTTGCTGATGCTCGACCGGGCCGTGGCCGGCTTCGACCTTGCCGCCCGCGTGAACGTTCGCGTTCTCGTGGACGTTGACGGTTTCATGCACGTTGACGTTCTCGTGCACGTTCACGCGCGCGTTGATCTGCTCTTTCATCGCCGGGTGCGTCGCGATCACGTGCTCCTGCGTCGCGTGAAAATGCGCGTTGCCGTCGATGCGGTGCTGGTTCGCGGCCTCGAACGACGCGTGGTTGGTCTGCGCGCGCACCGTCATCGTGTGGACCTCGCCGGCGTTCCAGCGACCGACCGTGCGCGCCTCGACGTGCACCGGCCGGAAGTTGACGTGGCGCGCGATCACCATCGAGCGCGGCGGTCCGACGACGCAGCGCACGCCCGACACCGTCGAGTAGTGCCCGATCGGACGCGCCTCGCGATCGATCACAGCGACGCGATCGCGCGGCTCGTAGTAGCGCGAGACGTACGGATCGAAGATGTGCTCGGACGGCACGTAGCGCCAGCTCTCGATGGGCGCGTGCCAGCCACCGCGCACGAGCACGTCGGGACCGAGCGGTGCCCAACCGAAGTGCGTGCCGGTCTGCCGCCACTCGACCCACGCGGGGCCCCAATGCGTGTCGGGCGCCCAGTACCAGCGGCCGTAGTCGTTCGAGTACGCCCAGCGACCGTAGTGATTCACGGCCCACGCGTACGGCTCGTTCGAAACCCACACGAAGCCGACGCTCGAGTTCTGCCAGTAGCCGTTCTGATACGGCACGTAATTCGGCGTGTCTGGAATGAACACGCGCCCGGCGTCGGGATCGTCGACCCACGTGCCGTACGGCGAGAGTTGGTCGTAGAACACGTCGGTCGAGTCGATCGGATCGCCCGGCGCGGTCGTGTCGTACGTGTCGTCGCCGGGTTGCGCTTGCGCGTTGACGTCGACACCGACCTGGACTTGCGCCGACGCGATCGCCGGCAATGCGAGGATTACTGCGAGACAAAGCTTGTCGATTCGCATGGCGCTCATCGTGAGCGATGCGCCTCGCCACTTCAAGTCACTTCGCCGCCGTCGTGTGATCGCGTAAGAACTTCAAGCTCTCGGGCTCGCGCGGGCGCCAGAAATCAAAATCGTGTCGGCCGGGCCCGAGGAAAAACTCGCTCTCGATGTGGTTCGCGGTGAGCTGATCGTGCAGATAGGACGCGGCGGCATCGAGATGAAAGCCGTCCTCGGTGCCGCAATCGAGATAGATCGCGAGCTTGCCCGGCCCGAGCTTCGTGAGCAGCGTCACCGGATCGTGCGCTTCCCAGTTCGCGCGATCGTCGGTGCCGAGGATCCCGCGCATCCACGCGCCGATCGGCTCGGCATCGGCGCCCCACGACGACATGTTGCCGGTGAATAACTTCACGTGTGCCGCGTCGTACGGCAACGGTCCGTCGTAGAACAGCGAATCGACGCCCGAGTGGCTCGCAGTCGCGGCGAACAGATCGGGATGACGACCGGCGAGCATCAACGCGCCGTAGCCGCCCATCGACAGGCCGGCGATCGCGCGGCCGTCGCGCGTCGCGATCGTGCGGTAGTGCGAGTCGACGTAGCCGATCAGATCCTTGACGATGTACGTCTCGTAGTTCGCGGTCCGCACGCACGTCGCGCTGCGGCTCTCCATCGAGTTGAACAGGCCGTCGCCGCTCGCCATGCACGCGTCGTAGTCGGGGAACCGCTTCGAGTCGATGTAGAAGCTGTCGTCGCCGTCGGGCATCACGATGATCGCGTCGAGCTTCATCGCGTCGGCGACCTCGTCGAGATGGCCGTTCTTCGTCCAGTTCGTCTCGTCGCCGGTCAGCCCGTGCAAGTAATAGAACACGGGATAGTGCTTCGTCGACGTCGCGTAGCCGTCGGGCAGATAGAGCAAGAACCGCTTCTCGACGCCGAGCGCATCGGGCTTGAACCGCACGCTGGTGACGTGCGACGGATGCGCCGGAGCCGTCGTCGTGGTGGTGGTCGCAGCGGGCGGCGGCGCCGGCGCCTTGTCACACGCCGCGAGCGCGAGCAGTACGCAGATTCGCTTCATCACGGACATCGTTTAACACGTGCGCTACGCTGACCGCGTGAAGGATCGCGACTTGCCGATGGTGCGTGATGACAAGGGTGAGCTCGACGCCGAGCCGCCGGTCGTCGCGCGCATGATCGTCGAGATCCGCAGCGACGGCAGCCGCACGATCGCACGCGGCGCGATCGAAGACGTCGCGACCGGCCAGCGAGCCGCGATCGAAGCGAAGGGCGGCACGCCGTTTCAGCTCGCGCTGTCGCTGGTCCGCTCGCTCGGCCAGCTGCCGCGGTTCGCGCTGACGAGCGTGTTGCGCAAGCGCCTCAAGTGACCGCGGATCTAGATGCGCGACGCCAGGAGCTCGAGCGCGAGCTCGGCGAGCCGATCACGCTCGATGGATTGACCGCGAGCTATCACATCTTCCAGCGCAAGCGCGGCCATCGCCACTCGACCGACGATCTGCTCACCGCGTGGTACGCGCTCGAGCACGCACCGAATGCACCGCGCGCGCTCGATCTCGGTACCGGCATCGGCGGCGTCGCGTTGCTGGTCGAATCGGCCGGGCCTTCCGTCGTCGCGATCGAAGCCCAGCCGATCAGCTACCGCTTCCTGGTCGAGAACATCCGCGCGAATGGCGCGCGCGTCGAGCCGATCCACGGCGACCTCCGCGAGCTCGCGCTGGCGGAGCGATTTCCGCTCGTCACCGGCAGCCCGCCCTACTTCGATCCGAGCGCCGGCATCGTGCCGGCCGATTCACAAAAAGCGCACGCGCGGTTCGAGCTGCGCGGCGACATCGCCGACTACGCGCGTGCTGCGACGCGGCATCTCGCGCCCGACGGTTGGTTCGTGCTGTGTTTTCCGTATCAACAGCTCGATCGCGCGATCGCCGCGCTGCATCGCGAAGGCTTCGCGATCGTCCACCGCCGCGACGTCATCCCGCGGATCGGCCTGGATCCGCTGTTCTCGCTGTTCGCATGCCAGCGCTTGCCGGCCGGCGAAACGGTCGAGCCGCCGTTCGTCGTCCGGGATTCGGATGGCTCGCACGCACCTGATTTGCGCGCGACACGACGAAGATTCGGCTGGCCGTGATGTGCCAAGATGCGGCGCGATGTCCGATCTGCGGAAGCCTCCGCACCCTTGGCTGTTCGCGCTGACCGGCATTCCCTACGGCGTCGGCGGCGCGTTCACCGCGCAGATGATGCCGAGCTTCGCCGAAGACGCCGGCTATCACCTCGACAAGATCGGCTGGTTCACGACGCTGCTGTTCGTGCCGACCTGGCTGCAGTTCCTCTACACGCCGGTGCTCGATCTCGGTCCGTCGCGACGGCACTGGCTGATCGGCCTCGCGCTGTTCGGCGCGGCGTGCTTCGGCATCGCGTGCGCGATTCCGCTCGAGACGCACATCACCGCGTTTCTCGTGCTCGCGTTCGCCGGCCAGGTGATCTCCGGGCTCGTCGGCAGCTGCAACGGCGCGCTGATGGCGACGACGATTCCCGATCAGCTGCGCGGCAGCGCGGGCGCCGCGTACAATATCGGCAATATTTCCGGCGGTGCCGTCGTCGGCAGCGCATTGCTCGCGCTGCACGGCGAGATTCCGCCGTGGTTGCTCGGCTTGATCGCCGTGGTGTTGATGGTCGGCCCGTCGCTCGCGGTGCTCGCGATCGTCGAGCCGTATCGCGAAAAAGTCTCGGACGTGTGGACGCCGATGCTGCGCGACGTCAAGAGCGTCGTGTTCTCGAAGAGCGGCATCACCGGCATCTTGTTGATGTTGTCGCCGGTCGGCACAGCAGCGCTCACGAACTCGTTCACCGCGCTCAAGAACGATTATCACGTCGGCAAGACGACCGTCGCGCTCGTCAACGGCCTCGACGCGGCGGCGCTCAACGCGCTCGGCGCGTGGATCGGCGGCAAGCTCTGCGATCGCAATAGCCGGCGGGCGATGTACTTGCTGTCGGGCGTGCTCACCGCGATCGTGTCGTTCGTCGTCGCGCAGCAGGCGCAAACCACGACGGTCTACGTCGTCGGCATTTCGGCGTACAACCTCGTCACCGGCGTTTGCTTCGCCGCGTTCACGGCGACGGTGCTCGAGACGATCGGTCACGGCGATGCCGCGGCCGCCACCAAGTACGCGCTGTGCACGGCCGCGGGCAACGTCGCGATCGCGTACACGAACCTCGCCGACACGCAGGCGTACGCGCATTTCGGCAACTCGGCATCGCACCTGTTCAGCAGCGACGCCGTGCTCAACATCGCCGGCGTGGCCGTGCTCGGCGCGATCTTCTGGAAGCTGCGCTCGTTCGGCGCGACGAAGCATCCGCCCGAAGCCGCGATCGATACGGCGCCTCCGCCGGAGCCGTGGAGCGAATCGGCGCTACCGGTCGCGCGCGTCGTTCACGACGACAGCGACTCGAGATCGTGATCGCGTTCGACGACGGTTTCGGCGAGCTCGCGTAGCTGGTCGCGCAACCGGCGCAACCCCGCCAGCGACTTCGGCTTGCGGACATCGAAGCCGGCGCGCTCGGCGAGCTTGATCGGAATCTCGCGCGCCTTCGCCTCGAGCGCCTTGCCCGCGCGAGTCAGCGAGATCATCACGACGCGCGCGTCTTCGTCGTCGCGCTTGCGCTCGACAACTCCGTTGTCGGCGAGCCGCTTCAGCATCGGCGTGAGCGTGCCCGAATCGAGCCCGAGGCAGGTGCCGAGCTCGCTGACCGGCCGATGATCGCGCTGCCACAACGCGAGCAGCACGAGATATTGCGGATACGTCACGCCGAGCGGCTCGAGCAGGTCGCCGTACGCTCGCGTCAACGCGCGATGCGCGGTGTAGAGCGCGAAGCACAGCTGATTTTCGAGCGCGAGGATGTTGTCGACGTCGTCGGCGTCCCGCGAGCTCATGCCAGCTTCACGTCGACGACGATGTTGTTGCGCGTCGCGTTCGAGTACGGGCACACCTGGTGGGCCGCGTCGACGAGCGCTTGCGCCTGCGCGCGATCGAGATCCGTGATCGTCGCGACGAGCTCGACCTGCAGGCCGAAGCCGGTCGCGACCGGGCCGATATCGACCTTCGCGGTCACGCTGATCTTGCCCGGGTTGAGCTTCTTGCTGCGCGCGACGTGGCCGATCGCGCTGCCGAAGCACGCGGCGTAACCCGCCGCGAACAGCTGCTCGGGATTCGTGCCCGCGCCGCCGGGGCCGCCGAATGCCTTCGGCATCGCCAGCTTGACGTCGAGGTTGCCGTCGTCGGAACGGGCGCCGCCGTCACGGCCGTGATCGGCGGTGCAGGTCGCGGTGTAGATCTTGGAGGCGAGAGGTGCAGGCGTGTTGCTCATGCGCGCAACCTACGCCTGATTTACCTCGTGCACAATTCAATTGTGCACAATCTATTTTGCGCCGATCTGATCGTGGATCGTGTTCCAGTTCGCAAGGAAGTCCGCGAAGATGGTCGCGTTGTCGACGCGGAGCAGGACCTCGTCGTTGTCGCGCAACGCGCCCTTCGTGTAGTTGTGCGAGCCGGTCCATACGAGCTGGCGATGCGCTCTGCCGTTGCTGGTGTCGTAGTCCGAATCGATCAGCAAGTACTTCGAGTGAATGTTCGTGCCGTGCTCGCTCGGGTACTCGCCGACCTTCACGCCGGCCGCTTTGAGCTCGGAGATCACGGTCGCCGAGACGTTCGTGCCGGCCTTGCGCATGTTGACGCGCACGTCGCAGCCGGCCTTCACGAGGTCTTTGAGGCCGCCGACGATACCGATGCGATAGTCGTCCCAGAACGCCATCGTGATGCGCACGATGCTCGACTTCGTGCAGTGCACGTTGTCGAGGATGCTCGTGATGGTGTCGCCTTCAGCGCGCGGAAACATGTACGCGATCGTGTGATCGCCGTCGAAGTGCCGGTAGTAGTCGAGGTTCTCCTTCTTCGCCTCGAGCGCGTCGAAGTAGGTGACGTAGCCGTCGTAGAGCGCTTTGTCGCCGCGCGAGATCACGAGGTTGTTGTGGAGGTGGAACGTCGTCAGGTTCGCCGACGACTGCACGACGACGTCCTCGGAGCCATCCGACAGCTTCGAGAACATGTAGATCTTGTTGTGGTTGATGCCGTTGCCCTGGCACGAGCCGTTGTCGCGCGTGCAGTAGGTGATCGAGCCACTCGGCAAGCCGGCGCGCAGCACGTCGATCGCGCTGTCGAACGCGAGCTTCGCAGCCGGCGACGCCGTCGTGTCGTCATCGAGATCGTCGATGTCTTCCACGGCCGCGCTCGGCGTGGTTTCGTTCGCTTCTTCGTCGATCACGACGTGAACATCGACGCCGCGCTTGCTCGCGGCGACGAGCGCTTCGGCCGGCGCCGTGTGCGACCACTGGTACATGCCGATGCGGATCTTCGAGCCCGCCACCGCGTCGTTCATCAGCGAGATCACCTTGTCCTCGAGCGCGGAATCGCCCGTGCCGTCGGCTTTCGGGACCGCGAAGAACGCCTGAAAGTGCGGCAGTGCCGCGGCCGGCGAGACGTCGGTGACCGCCGAGCCGTCGTCATCACCGTCGTCGGGCGCCGACACGCCGCAACCGAGAGCCATCACAGCGAACGAAGCTAACCAAATGCGCATGATGACGGCGGGCACTGGCAAGCCGTGCGCCAGCTCCAGCGCGTCGAAATTCCGCTCACTTGCGCGGCCCGATCCCGCGATCGCAACCGTTCGTGTGTAGGTTCAGCCCGACACGATGACGTATCGCGATGACAGAGATGCCGATCAAGCACGCATCGCCGCGCTCGAAACCGAGCTGCGAACGGCACGCGAGCGCATCGACGAGCTCGAAGGCAATCGCGCACTCGTGCTCGTGCGCAACGACGCGCTCGCAGTCGCGACGACGCGTGGCGCGAAGATCTTCGGTGGCCCGCGCTCGCTCAAGCTGTTTCGCAAGTTCGACAAGCCGCTCGGCCGCGAGCACTTCGAATCGCTGGTGGTGTGTTGCCGCGATCGAGCCGGGGCGATGGGCCGCTCGGAGCTGCTGTCGACATCGATGATGTGGACGCGTGAGGCCGGCGATCGAGGGGTGCGGCCGAACCAGACGGTCACGGTCGTGGTGCGCGACGGCGCGACGACATTGCAAGTCACCGACCAGCTCGGCGCGCTCGCGGGTGCGATCTACGGCGGCGTCGGCGGCGGTGTCGGTGGTGGCGGCCTGGCCGTGCCCATCGTGTTGTCGGCTGCCGCACCGATGCTGGCGCCGGTGATCCTCGGCGCGTGGTTTGCCGGCGCGTTCGGTTTGACGCGTGCGCTCTACAAGCGCGCCGTTCGCCGGCGGGCGACTCAGCTGCAGGCGCTGTTCGACGCCCTGGTCGACGAGATCGAGCGCACCCTGGCCTGACGAAAAATCCTTGGCGCCCTCGCCCGAGATTGGCGACACTGGTGTTGTGAAGTACGTGATGCTCGCGCTCGTGTTCGCAGCGAGCGTGGCACGAGCCGACGGAACGCATTGGCGCCTGGTGACACCGCGTGGGCCGGTTCACGTGTGGATC
>DASXEF010000677.1:0-2663 GCA_036490255.1 Kofleriaceae bacterium | reverse complement strand
CAGCTCCGACTGTAACAACTGGGGTACGCTTGGTCGGTGAGGGTCGCAGTTGTTTGCCTCGCCGTCGGCTGCGCGTTCAGGCCGACGCCGACCGCGCAAACGGCACCGAACGACGCGATGGTCGATGCACTGACCAGCGCGCAGATCGACGCGCCGCCCGATGCGCTGCCGTCGGATCTGGTCGCGTGGTACCGGATGGACTCGTTACCGACGATGATCGACTCGACCGGCAACGGCCACGACGGCTCGTGCAGCGCGTGCCCGACGCTCGGCTCCGGCGTGATCGGCAGCGGCTACGCGTTCGGCAGCGATCGCTTCGACGTGCCGAGCGTGCCGGCGCTCCAGACCGGTAGCGGCACCGTGGCCGCATGGGTCGCGTTCGACACGCTACCGACGGGCTACGCGTGCCCGTTTGGCATCGTCTACAACACGCCGGCGAACAACGACACCTGGCAGCTGTGCCGCAACGCCGCCGAGTGGTCCGTCTACCTGCACACGACCGCCAGCGCTACCAACATCACCGAGCTCGATTTTCCGTCGGCGATCGCGGCGGGGCAGTGGCACTACGTCGCGATCGTGTGGACGCCGAGCCAGTGCTCGCTCTACGTCGATGGCGCGCTCGGCGTCGGCGGCGTGATCAGCCCGCTGCAGTTCGATCCTGCCGGACCGCTCACGGTCGGCGCCGACTCGCTCACGAATGGCAACATCGACGTGCCGATGACCGGCCGGCTCGACGAGCTGAAGATCTTCAATCGCGATCTCACGGCCGGCGAGATCAGCGCGCTGATGCAGCAGCGTTAGGGACAATGCGGGTCAGTTAGCGCGCAAGGCAGGCGATTTCGATGACGTCTCGAGCTCCGGCTCGAGCTCGGGCTCGGCTGACGCTTATCCGATCGGCATTCGCGTCAGGGATGCAGAACGATCTTCGCCGCCGCCGGGCCGTCGAGCGGTTGGTCGAGCTTGATCCCGTTCGCGGTGAGATCGAACGCGAAGATCGCGAGATATTGATCGGTCGTCAGGCTGCCTGGGTTCTTCGCAGGCATGTGCTTGCTCGCCCACGCGAACACGTCGGCGGCGGTGTGAAACTTCACGTCGCGCTTCGCCTTCGGCCGCGGATCGAGCGGGAACGCATCTTTGCCGACGACAGCCGGCGCGTCCTTCGTGCCCTGGCCGGCGGCGCCGTGGCACTTCGAGCATTGCTCGGTGTAGAGCTTCTTGCCCTGATCGATCTGGGCGCTCGCGGTGAGCTTGGGATCGGGAGCTGCGCTCGCGAACGCGGCGACGATGGCGACGGCGCCGAATGCCGCAACGGCAAAGATCTTGTTCATGCCGCAATAGAGATGCGGCCGGCGCCAGGCGTTACACCCCGATCGCAGCCATGACGGAGCCGGTGATGCGATCGCAGCGTTCGCCGTCGAACGAGTACAGCTCGTGAATCGCCTGTTCCATCAACGCCGCAGCGAATGCGGCTCGCGCGCGGTGCAAACGCACGCGTACTGCTTCTTCGCTGATGCCGAGACACCGCGCGGTCTCGGCGGTGTCGAGCTCGAGCACGTCGCGCAGCACCATCACCTCGCGGTTGCCCTGCGGCAGCCGATCCATCGTCGACTCGAGCAAACGACCGAGCTCGCGCGTTTCGGCGGCGGCGTCGGGTGATGCTTCGGCGGGTGCTAGCTCGAGCTCGTCGTCGACTACCGAAGCCACCGTTCCCAGTTTACGCGCATGCGCGATGGCTGCGTTGACCGCAATTCGCGTCGCCCACGTGGCGAAGCTCGACTCGCCGCGGAACTGACGGAGGTTGCGATAAATATCGAGCCACGCCTGTTGGACTACATCTTCGGCCTCGTGATCCGAGCGCGTGATCGCCCGCGCAGCGCGATACAGCCGCTGATTGTGGCGGCGTACCAACGGCTCGAATGCGGCCCTAACACCTTCGACGACCTTCGCGACCAGCGCGAGGTCGGAATCATCGGTCGATATCGCCGGCTTGAACGATGCGGTCCACTCGGCCACGGCCAAACTCTAACTGTTGTCAGGGCTGAACACACCATCAGCGCGCGACGTACGGGATTTCAGCCACCTGAAACCCGGCGCTATGGCACAATTTCCGCGGGTGAAGTGGTGAGCCAGACGCCAAATCCAAACGAGGACTACGAGCTCGTCGTGGCCCCGGCGCCGCCGCGAAAACCACGGGCGCAGAATCCAGCAGTCGACGACGTGATCCAAACCGGCGAGATCGCACCGCGGTCGAACGTTGTCAGGTCGTCCTCACGGCCGATCGCGGTGGAGCGCGAGCGCGACGACGCCACCGAGCCGGTTCAAACCCGAACGTTCTCGCCGCCGATCGTCGTCACGCGTACCAAAAAGATCCCGCCGATCGTGTGGTTAGTCGCCGCCGTCGCGCCCGTGTTGGCCGCGATCGCGTTGCGCGCGGCGCATCCGGCGCCGACCAAGGCCGTGCAGATCACGAGCGCGCCCGAAGCCGACGCGCTCGCGCAGTTGGCGGGCACGCTGTTCGACGGTGAAGCTCGCGCGACGAAGGCGCGAGCCGACGCGATCGCGACGTCGTCGATGCTGCGCGCGGCGATCCAGACCGACGCCAAGACGCTGCAGAACATGGCGAACGACAAGGACCTCGTCTTCCCGCTCAACCCCGGCGAATC
>DASXEF010000622.1:0-11870 GCA_036490255.1 Kofleriaceae bacterium | reverse complement strand
GTTGCAGAAGGCGCTCGATCACCTGATCAAGCGAGCGCGCGGTGCGAAGGCCGTGCGAGCAGGCATCGACGCTGAAGACGTGCTCGCGCTGCTCGCGGCGACGTTTCGCGCATCCGCGAGCAGCGGCTCGAAGAAGTTATTTGCGGTGGTACTCGATGGCCTGCGTGCCATCTGACTAGCGGTGCGCGCCGAGGTGCTCGCGGAAGAAATCGATCTGCACTTTTTCGCGGGCGAGCGCGAGCTTCGGATCCGGCACCATGTGCGTGCCCGACAGCAGCACGACCTCGGCGCGTTTGCCGGCGACGTAGAGGTTTTCGATCAGGCCGAGCGTGTTCGCGAGATGCACGTTGTCGTCGGTGATGCCGTGGATCAGCAAGAGCGGGCGCGACAGCTTGTCGGCGTGAGTCAGCGCGCTCGTGCTCGCGTAACCCTTCGCGTTGTCGTCGGGCGTTCGCATGTAGCGCTCGGTGTACGCGGTGTCGTAGAGCGACCAATCGGTGACCGGCGCACCGGCGACGCCGCACGCGAACACGTCGGGCCGGAGCAGCAGCGCCATCGTCGTGAAGTAGCCGCCGAACGACCAGCCGAACACGCCGACGCGCGAGAGATCCATCTCGGGATGATGCGCGGCTAGCGCGTGCAACGCGTCGACCTGATCGGCGAGCGGGATCGTGATCAGATCGCCGCTGATCGCGCGCTCCCACGCGCGACCGCGGCCCGGCGTGCCGCGACCGTCGCTGCGCACGACGATGAACCCGGCATCGGCGTACCACTGGTCCATCACGTAGGCGTCGAGCGAATCGACCACGGTCTGCACGTGCGGGCCGGCGTAGACCTTGAGTAGCACCGGATACTTCGTGCCTTGCACGAACGCGCGCGGCTTGGTGACGGCCGCGTAGTGCGTGCGCCCGGCGATGTCGACGGTCTCGATCGTCGTCGTCGGCACGAGCGTCGGCCGCTCGGCGACCGACGGCAGCTCGTGACCGTTCGCGGTCACCGAACGCCCACCGGCGTGCTTGCCGGTCGTGATGATCGTGACGCCGTGATCGAACGCCGCCGTCGAGCGACCGTCGCCGTCGGTGAGTCGCGACGGTGCGGCCGAGCCGTCGATCGGGACGAGCCACACGTCGCTGCGCGTCGGGTTCGTCGAGGCGATCACGACCGCGTTCTTGCCGTCGAAGCCGACCAGCTCGTCGAGGCCGAAGTCGGGCGTGGTCAGCGCGCGCACGACCGCACCGTCGGCGCCGCGCAGCTCGAGCGTCCACGTGCCGCTCGTCTCGCTCGTCCACAAGAACGTGTTGTCGGGCAGCCACATCGGCGCACCGAGCGTCGCGCCGATGCCGGCGCCGCGGCCGATGCCACTGCCGCCGAGGTTCACCCAGGCGTCGTCGTGCTCGGTCAGGATCACGCGGTCGGTCTTCGCTTCGATCACCGCGAGATCGGTCTGCGGCCGCGACAGCACGACGATCGTCAACGGGCCTTTTTCCGGCCACGCGACGCGCGCGAGATACGGATATTTCGCGAGGTCCCACGTGATCCACGTCGGCTCGCCGCCGGCGGCCGCGACGACGCCGAGATCCACGACCGCGTTCGGCGTGCCCGCGCGCGGATACTTGAATGGCACCGGCGGAACCGTCGGATGGCGCGCATCGGCGACGTAGACGGTCTCGACCTTGCGCGCATCGGTGCGCTGGAACACCAGCTCTTTGCCGTCGGGCGACCACCAGAACCCGCGCCGGCGATCGAGCTCTTCCTGCGCGACGAACTCGGCCGTGCCGTAGTCGACGCCTTCGGGATGCTTGGTCAGCCGTCGCGGCTCTTTGCTCGCGGTCGCGATCCACAGATCGCCGTCGCGGACGAACGCGATCTGCGTGCCGTCGGGCGACAGGTGCGGATCGTACGCGTCGCCTTTCGGGTCGATCGCGTGGCGCGTGCCGGTCTCGCGATCGATCAAATGGAACATGCCGCCGAGCGGCACGAACACGGTGTGGCCGTCGGCGGAGACCTGCACGTCGACGACGCCTTTGGTCGCGGTGCGCGCGCGTTCGCGCCGGGCTTTTTCGGCATCGGAGAGCTGCTCGTCGCCGCCCGAGCCGAGCATGTCGGCTGCGGTCGCGAGTGTCTTGACCGTGCCCGACTTGGTATCGAGCTCGTAGAGATCGGCCGCGAACGATCGCGGCGGGGTGCGGCGGAACAACACCGCGCCATCGGGTGTGACCGCGAGCGGCACGGGAATGCCGAGCGAGAAGTTATAGGTCGCCGCGGAGTCCGCGAGCAGGTGAGCGTCGATATCGGGCCAGTTGATCGGCATGGGCTTGGCGGTGATGCAAGCGCCCGCGATTGCGAAGACGAGCGGGATGACGCGGCGCATGGCCGGCCAACCATATGCCGATATTTTGCCCACGCGTGCGCCGTGGCCGACGATTAACGGATGCACGAACGCCGGCGCCGCCGCGCTACCACGACAACGCTAGCCCTCAGTTACCAGCTCGACGACTGCTGCAAGGATGGGGCGATCGAGGCAATGGTCGTCGCCGATGGCGACGGTCTGCCGCTCGCCGCAGCAGGTGATTCGTTTGCTTGTGATGAGGTCGCGGCTCGGATGGTGCTCGTCGGGCCGCGCATCGCGACGTTCGACGGCACGTTGCTCGGAACGGGCAGGCAGTGGAACGTGCAGATGCAGAAGGTCCACGTCGACGGGAGCGATCTGCTGGTGTGCGCGGTTGGAGGGACCGCGGAAGCACGCAAGAAGCAGATCGCACGCGGCGCCGCCGGCGCGATGCGTATACTCGCGGCGTGACCTACGCGATCGCGTACGACGTCGCGACGTCGTACAGCGGCACGCAGCTCGAGTTTCGTCGCGCCGACAGTGCCGACAACTTCGCGCGCACGTTCGCGAACGCCGAACGCGCGTGGTTCGGCGACGTGTTCTTCGACGGCGCCGTGCGCGGCGAGCCGTTGCCGCCGTGCTTCGAGCCCGGCTATGCGCTCGTGCTCGATCGCGCCGCACACGGTCGACCGCAGTCGTATCCGCGCGATCCACACGTCGTCGTGCGCGAGTACTTCGATCCCGCGGCGTTGTTGGCCGATGCGCAGCGCTACGTCGCATCGGGCGCGTTCGCGTCCGCGATCGGAATTCGCGTCGTGCAGCGCAAACCCGCGGCGGAGCCGGCGTGGGACGCCGAAACGCGCGCGCTTCATGCCGAGATCCTCGCGCATCCCGACGCCGACGATCCGCGCCTCGTGTTCGCCGACGCGCTCGGCACCAAGCGCGCGGGCCTCGTGATCGTGCAGTGCGATCTCGCGCGTGACGGGCTCAGCCCGGCGGAATCGCGCGCGCGACGACGAGCGCAACGCGAGCTGCTCGCGAAGCACGGCAAGCCGTGGTCGCGGCTCGAAGGGCTGGCGTCGAGCTGTCGGTTTCGGCGCGGGTTTGTCGAAGCCGCGCAGATCTCGCGCGACGTCCTCGTCGATCATCACGCGCGCGTGTTCGATGCCGCGCCGTTGCTCGATTCGATCACGCTCGACGACGGACCGCCGTCGTATACGCGCGGCTTTCTCGACGCCGCGGCGCGCGACGGCTGGTGGTCGCGCATTCGCGGCCTGTCGCTGCGCGCCGATCAGGTGGGCGAGCACTACGCCGGGATGTTTGGTTCGCTGCGCGCGCTCGAGCTCGCGAACGCAACGCCGGCGCTTGCACACGCACTCGTCGCGAGCGGCGAGCTCGGCAGCCTCGAGACGTTGCGGTTGCCCGGACATCGGCTCGGCGCGGATGCGATCGAGGCGCTAGTCGCTGCGACGGCGACGCTGCGCGTGCTCGACATCACGGCGATCGAGCGAGCCGAATCGATCGCGATTCCGCGAACCGTACGCGAGCTCGCGATGCAGAGTAATTCGGCGCTTCCGGCCGGCGTCGAAAAGCTCGAAGTGCACGGGCCGTTGCCGGGCGCTTCGCTCGAGAGCTTGCCCGAGCTGCGCGCGTTCGATCTTTGGAACGGGCGTGTCGCGGAGCTGCACGAGCTCACGTTGCCGAAGCTTCGGGAGCTGAGGCTGAGTGCGACGCCCGACGGAGCGCGCGCGATCGCGCGCAGGTTCGGCGCGCAGCTCGAGCTGCTGACGTTTCGCGACAGTCCCGGGCGCGACGCGATCGCGGACGAGCTGCGTGAAATGCTTGTCGGTGACGTAACGTTCGGCACGAGCGAGCGTCATCTGTTGCTCGTCGCGAGCTATTTGCCCGACGAGCCGATGTGGGATGTCGCGACGACGCTGCTCGGGTAAGCTTCGCGCATGCGCTACGCGATCGCTCTCGCCGTCGTTCTCTCCGCGTGCTCGTCACACAAGTCGCCGACCATCGCGAAGGACGAAGCCAAGCAGCTGTTGATCGATCGCAACTGGATCGATCGGATGCCGCAGACCGAGCGCGATCACCTGTTCGTCTATCGCTTCGTGCCGGCGATGGGCGGCGGCGTGTTCCAAGATCGCACGCTCTACAAAGGCACGTTCGAGCTGTTCACGTTCAAGGTCGACGCCGATCACATCGACTTCGACATGCCGCAGACGCACGAAAAGGTGCGCAGCCAGTTCCAGATCGACAAGGTCGCCGCCCCCAAGCCGTTCGATCTCAAGCTGACGATCTGGTCGGATCCGCGCGGCCCGCACGAGTACTACGGCATTCGCAGCGAGACCGATCGCAGCGGCGACAAGCTAGCTGCGGAGCTTGCGACGGCGCAGCAGCAGCAGTAGCGCGAGCGCCGCGCCGAGCGATGGCCCGCTCGTGCTGCAGCCACCGCCGGTCGCGCTGACCTCGAGCTGGCAGCTCGCCGAGCAACCGTCGCCGTCGAAGTCGTTGCCGTCGTCGCATTGCTCGTCGGGATCCAAGATGCCGTCGCCGCACTTCGGCAGCTTCGACAAGCCGACGAGGCAAACGTCGTCGAGGTTCCAGCCGCCGAGCTGGAACGACGCGTCGCTGGTCAAGCTCCACGCCACCTGCATCTGGCCTTCCGAAACGTACGGCGTTACGTCGACGTCTTGAAAGCGCCACTCGAGATCGATGTGATCGATGAGGCCGCTCGCGCTCGCGACGTTGTGCCAGACCGCGCTGCCGTTCGCGCTGATCTGCGCCTGATCGTACGTGCCGTCCTCGACGGTGAGCCACCGCCAGTATTGCAAGTGCACGACCGCGTACGCCGAGACGTCGGTCATCGGCATCTCGATCGCGGTCTGATCGCTCGCGGGATACGCGCCTTCATCGAAGCCGCCGAGCACGGTGCCGAGCACCGCGCTGCCGGTGTGGGTCGCGACCGGATCGCCCGATGCCGCGCCGTTCGTCGGTAGCGGACCCCAATTCCAGATGTCGTCGCCGGTCGTCGTCCACATCGGATCGAGATCCATCGTCGCGCACGCGATCGGCGTCGCGCTGCCGGCGAACGCTTGATAGAGCGGGTCGGCGGCGTTGGCGGGCAGCGACAGCGTCGTGGCGTCGTCGTAGGTCGCGATCAGGCTGTAGTCGACGATCGTGCCGTCGCTCTGCGTCGGGAACGTGCCGGTCCACGCGCTGCCGTCGCTCGCGAGTGCGAAGTCGGCGAAGAAGCTGCCGTTGACTTCACCTTCGACTTTAAGCGCCGCGAGCTGTTTCGGCGCGCAACTGTCGGTCGACGTTCCGGAGATCACGGGCAGCGTCAGGTAGAGATCGCTGCTGCGCACGGTCGGCGAGCCGATCACCGTCGGCACGAAGCCGTCGACGAGCCCGTGCTCGCCGAACGCGCGCTCGATCGCGCATTGATCGGGCACGCCGTCGCCGAGATCGCCGTCATCGTCATCCGCGATCAACGCCGCCATGTACGAGCCCATCAAGTCCGGCGAGCGCTGCATCACGCCGGCGAAGATCGCTTCGGTCTTCGCCACGCCGTCGTCGGGACCGAATTGCGCGATGAACGCTTTGCGCAGATCCCACAGCGCGCCGCTCAAGATCTCGCCGGTGATGTGCGGGTCGCTCGAGATGTCTCGCGGGTACATGCGCTCGACGCCGAGCGGATCGATGTCGCGCGCGGGGCGCTCGCTGTAGAACAAGCCGCGGCCGACGCCGGAGTCGTTGTTGATGTTCGCCGCGTTGAAATCGGCGATGCCTTCGTCTTGGCCCTGGTCGTTCGTGAACGAGCCGACGCCGGCGATCACCGAGTGGTTGTGGAACACGTGGCCGAACTCGTGCTCGACGACGTCGGCGACGCGTGCCGAGTTCTCGCACTCCGAATCGGCTTGATAGAGATAGACCGTGTTGCCGTCGGAGAAGCCGTTGCACGAGCCGGGGTTGTTGACATCGAACTCGATCGGCCCGGCGAGAAAGCCCGCGATGCTCGGGTTGATCAGGCGATCGCGGGCGAGCGCGATGTTCGCGTAGATGTATGCGGAGACCTGCGCGTCGTCGAACTCGACGTTCGCGACGTTCCAGCTCGTCGCGCCGCCCGACGGCAAGCTCAACGTCGCGGTCGCGTCCGAGCCGGCTTCGTTGACGATGTTCGCACCCGAGCCGACCGCGGTCGCGACGATCGTCGCCGTGCTCGTGCCGGTCCAGCTCACGTCGCCGCTGCCGTCGGTCTGCGCGGCGCTGCCGTTCGCGGTCACGTAGACGTAGGGCGCCGCTACATCTTCGCGCGCGCCCGACGCGTAGCGCACGCCGACGTTGAACTCGACCGTGCCGATATCGGCGAGCAGCGTGCTGCGCTTCGCGATCTGCGACCCGTCGGGCGCGACGAAGACATCCCAGCGCTCGTTCGTGCCGCGCACGTCGACGACATCGGCGACGCGATATTCGACATCGTTCGGCCCGTGCACCAGCGGCAGCACGACGCGGTTCGGCGTCGTCGCGATCGAATCGCCGACGACGTTTGGCATCGCCGTCGACGTCAGCGCGAACAAGCGATCGTTTCGAAACACGATGCCGATCTGTGCGTCGACGACGCGCAGGCCGCGCCACGTCTGCTGGAAGCCGATCGTGCGGACGCCGCGATCGAGCTGGTTCGCGACGACGTGGAAGTCATCGATCGATGCGCCGGGCGCGAGCTCGGCGAGATGCGCGGCGAGAAATTGCGTCGCGGCGCGCGATGCGATCGCGGCGTTCGCGACCGCATTCGGCACGTCGACGTGCGTGCCCCACATCGCGATCGGCACGCCGAGGTCGCGATCCCAGCTCGCGTGCCACGCGCCGAGGTCGCCGCGCGGTCCGAGCTGGCGTGCGCTGCGCACCGGACGGCTCGTATCGACGAGACCCGCGCGACTTCGCGGTCCGGCATCTGCGATCCCGATCGCGAGACAGCAGAGGATCGCGGCGACGCGTTTCACGCCGCCGACGATGCCATTGTTCGGGCGTTACGCGCGAGCGGCTTGCGACTTGGCAGCCGGCTTCTTCGCGACGGCCTTGCCATTTGCCACAGCGTGGCCGTTGCCCGACTTCGCGTGGTCCTTGAGCTCGGCGACGCGAGGCGTTTTCTCCCACGTGAACTCGGCTTCTTCGCGACCGAAGTGGCCGTACGCGGCGGTCTTCTTGAAGATCGGCCGGCGCAGATCGAGCTCCTGGATCAGCATGCCGGGGCGCGCGTCGAACGTCGCGAGCACGGCCTTCGTCAGCTTGTCGTCGGACATCGTGCCCGTGCCGAACGTGTCGACGAGCATCGAGACCGGCTCGGCGACGCCGATCGCGTACGCGAACTGCACTTCGCAGCGGCGCGCGAGGCCGGAAGCGACGACGTGCTTCGCGATGTAGCGCGCGTAATACGCGGCCGAGCGATCGACCTTGCTCGGATCCTTGCCCGAGAACGCGCCGCCGCCGTGGCGCGCGTAGCCGCCGTACGTGTCGACGATGATCTTGCGGCCGGTGAGACCGCAGTCGCCCTGCGGGCCACCGATGACGAAGCGGCCCGTCGGGTTGACGTGAAACTTCGTCTTGTTCGTGATCAACTTCGCCGGAACGATCGGCTTGATAACGAGCTCGCGGATCGCTTCCTCGATCGTCTTGTTCTTCACCTTGTCGTCGTGCTGCGTCGACACGACGATCGCTTCGACGCCGACGGCCTCGCCGTCCTCGTAACGGACCGAGACTTGCGTCTTGCCGTCGGGGCGCAACCAGTCGACGCCCTTCGTCTTCTGCTTGCGAACCTGCGCGAGCTTGTACGCGAGCTGGTGCGCGATCTGGATCGGAAGCGGCATCAGCTCCTTCGTCTCGTCGCACGCGTAGCCGAACATCAAGCCCTGATCGCCCGCGCCCTGCTTCGTCGGATCGCCGCGATCGACGCCTTGCGCAATGTCGGGCGATTGGTGCTCGACCGCGGTCATGACCGCGCACGTCGTCGCGTCGAAGCCCATGTCGGAGCTCGTGAAGCCGATCTCGCGAACCGTGTTGCGGACCAGCTTCTGGAAGTCGAGCTGCGCCTTCGTCGTGATCTCGCCGGCGACGAGCACGAAGCCCGTTTTCGCGACGGTCTCGCACGCCACGCGGCTGTACGGATCGGCCGCAAGGCACGCGTCGAGGATCGTGTCGGAGACCGCGTCGCAGAGCTTATCGGGGTGTCCTTCGGTGACGGATTCGGACGAGAACAGATAGCTAGCCATGGGTGGGCGGACTATTCAGTGATGGGCACCCGCTGTCAACGGAAGATCCGCTAGGATAGCGGCAGTGAGGGTGCTCGTCTTGGCCTTGGCCATGGCCGCGTTTAGTTGTGGTGGCCAACCGAAGCCGCCGCCGAACGGCGTCGTCCAAGCGGATCTCGGATCGTGGAAGTTTCGCCGCTTTCAACGCGTTCTCGACGTCGAAGTTTGGGTCGACAACAACAAAGCCGAAGCGTTCACCGCGAGCTACGTCGCGAATGCGGCGGAGCAAAGCGGACACATCAACGACAAGGACGTCGTGAACGTGTTCGTCACGCGCTACGCGACCGATGCCGGCGTGTTGCGCGAGACCGTCAAGCTCGTGCGCAGATTAGCGGCCGAGCAGGGCTATCAAGTCGATGAAGCGAAGATCGGCGGCGCGCGCACGCTGACGATCAACGGCCACGGTGAATCGTGGGTGATGTGGGCTGCCAAAGGTTACGTCGTTAAGGTCGGCGGCCGCGGGCTGGACAGTGTACCGTCCGGCCTCGTGGGGAGTTATGCGGACCGATATCCGTCGGTGTTGCCGGGTGGTGTGCTCGAGGGACCGTTGCCGCCGGGGCCGAACGATCAGCCCAAGCAGGACCCGAAGCAGCCATACGACCCGAACAATCCGACGCCGGATCTCGACAAGTACGACCCCAACAAGTCGAAGTTGCCGTCCAAGCACAACGAGTGAGTGAAAGGGAAACAGGAGCCATGCAACAGTTCAAAGTGTTTCGCGCGATCGGGATCGCATTTTCGGCGTGGTTCAAGAACTTCGTACCGATCACAGTGCTCGCCGCGATCTTGTACGCGCCGGCGATCATCCTCGCGACGATGCTCAAGGGCAACGACGAGGTCATTACCCAGTCGCAGCTCGATGGCTTCCAGCACATCTTGTGGCTCGTGATCGCGGCGTCGTCGCTGGTCGCGCCGTTCCTGACGTATCGGATCGTGCAGTACATGAACGGCACGTCGTCGTCGATCATGACGAGCATCTCGTACGGCTTCCGCGGGATCATTCCGGTGATCATCGTCGCCGTCGTCGTGAACGTGCTGCAGATGATTCCGATCGGCGGCATCATCGGCGCGGTCGTGCAATGCGTCTGGTTCGTCGCCGGTCCCGCCGCGGTTGCCGAGCGGCTCAACCCGGTCGCAGCGCTCGGTCGCAGCGCCGCGCTCACGAAGGGTCGCCGCTGGGGCATCTTCGGCTTGCTGTTCATGATCGGCTTGGGCCTCGTCATCGTCATGATCGCGCTGTTCGCACCGCTGATCGCTAAGGGCGGCCACGGCTCGGACTTCAAGCACATGGTGATGGTCATCGTGCCGACGTTCTGCGGCTTCCAGCTGTTCGTCGGCATCGTCCAGGCGGTGAGCTACTCGCTCCTGCGCGCGGACAAAGACGGCGTGACGCACGAAGAGCTCGCGAAGGTCTTCGAGTAACGCACGCATGCTGCGCGTCGTTCGCGCCGGATCGCACGACGCGGCAGCGCTGCTCGTGCGCACGACGCGATTCGACGCCGGCATCGATGCGAGCGTCGCCGCGATTCTCGACGACGTTCGCAACCGCGGCGACGACGCCGTCGCCGAGTACACGCGGCGCTTCGATCGCCGCGAGCCGCCGTACGAGGTCTCGCGCGAGCGCTGGACCGCGTCGGCGGCGCAGGTTTCGCCGCAGGTTCGAGCCGCGCTCGAGTTTGCAGCGGCGCGCATTCGCGCGTTCCACCAGCGGCAAGTCGAGCCCGATCTCGACGTCGTCGATGGCGGCGTTCGGCTCGCGTTGCGCGTGACGCCGCTCGCGCGCGCCGGCTTGTACGTGCCCGGCGGCACCGCACGATATCCGTCGAGCGTGCTGATGACCGCGATCCCGGCGAAGGTCGCCGGCGTCCGCGAGCTCGTCATGGTCACGCCGGGTGCCTCGGCCGAGACGCTGTGCGCCGCGCAGCTCGCCGGTGTCGATCGCGTGTTCGAGCTCGGCGGCGCGCAGGCCGTCGCGGCGCTCGCGTTCGGCACGCAAACGGTGCCTCGCGTCGACAAGATCGTCGGGCCCGGCAACGCATGGGTCGCCTCGGCGAAGCGCCAGGTCTACGGCGAAGTCGACATCGATTCGATCGCAGGGCCGTCCGAGGTCCTCGTGATCGCCGATGCCAGCGCCGATCCCGCGTGGGTCGCCGCCGATCTGCTCGCGCAGGCCGAGCACGATCGCGAAGCGCGCGTCGTGCTCGTGACGACGTCGCAAGCGCTCGCCGCCGCCGTCGATCGCGAGCTCTCAGCGCAGCTCGTCGACCTGCCGCGTCGCGAGATCGCGACGGCCGCGATCGCCGCGCACGGTGCCGCGATCGTCGTCGATTCGATCGATGCCGCGATCGACTTCGCGAACGCGTACGCGCCCGAGCACCTCGAGCTCGACCTGCCGATCGAGCTCGCGCGCGCCGCAGCGGCACGCTGCACGACCGCCGGCGCGATCTTCGTCGGCAAGTACGCATCCGAAGCCGCCGGCGATTACGTCGCCGGTGCGAACCACGTGCTGCCCACCGGTGGTGCCGCGCGTTACGCGTCGCCGCTCGGCGTCGGCGATTTCCGCAAGCGGACGTCGATCGTCGAGTACTCCGCCGAAGCCGCCGCCGCGCACGCCGCAACGATCGCGACGCTCGCCGACTGCGAGGGCCTCGACGCCCACGGAAGATCCGCAAAAAAGAGGGACGTAGTCCATTAACGCAACTTCGTTGTCGCAACTGCGTGTGATTACTCGACCACCGAGGGACGGACTAAAGTAAGCGAGATGCCTGACCTCGGCCCATTGCTCGACCGCGTCCCGGCCGCATTGCGCGGCAGCTCCGCCTATCACGTGCCGCAACCGCCGGTGGTTCGCGCCAAGCTCGACGCTAACGAGTCGCCGTTCGGCCTGCCCGACGATCTCCGCGCCGGCCTCGCGAACGCGCTCGCCGATGTCGCACTCGAGCGCTATCCCGATCCGCGCGCGGGCGAGCTTCGCGCCGCGGTCGCGACGCAGCTCGGCATCGCGGGCGATCAGCTCGTGTTCGGCAACGGCTCCGACGAGCTGATCGCGCTGCTGATGGCCGCGTTCGCCGGCCCCGTGCTGTATCCGGTGCCGACGTTCGTCTACTACAAGCTCGCGGCGATCGCTCGCGGCGGTCCGGCGATCGAAGTGCCGACCGGGCCGCGCTTCGAGCTCGACGAGCCCGCGATCGAGCGCGCGATCGCCGAGCATCACCCGGCCGTCGTGT
>DASXEF010000517.1:0-13217 GCA_036490255.1 Kofleriaceae bacterium | reverse complement strand
CACGATCGCGTGCATCGCGCCGGTGGACACGTTGTCGCATCGGCGCGGTCGTTTGAGCTCCAAGCATCGTGCGCGCCGTGGTCACACATTCGCGACCACGGGGAGCGTGAACCAGAACGTCGCGCCGGCCCCGACGACGCTGTCGCAGCCGATCGCGCCTCGATGCGCCTCGACGAGGCGCTTGCAGATGTAGAGGCCGAGGCCGAGGCCGTCGCGGCGCGTGCGACGATCCGCTTGCCAGAACCGGTCGAATAGATGCGGAATCTGCTCGGTCGCGATGCCCGGACCGGCGTCGACCACCGAAAACCTCATTGTGGTCCCCGCCAACTCTGCGCGAGCCGCGATGCAGGTGTCGCACGGCGAAAACTTCAGCGCGTTGCCGATGAGGTTCGACAGGACCTCGAGCACGCGCTCGCGATCGGCGAGCACCTGAACGACCGGAGCGTCACACGTAAGCTCGACGCGCCGGGCCCGCGCGGCATCGCGGAACAGATCGACTGCTTCATCGAGCAGCTCTCGCGACGAAATCGGCTCGCGGTGCAGCTCGAGGTGGTCGTGGTCGATCCGCGATGCCTCGAGCAGCTCGTCGATCATGTGCTTCATGCGCGCCGACGCGTTGTGGATCGTCCGCACGTACCCGATCGCCGCGCTGTCGTGGACGACCTCCCCGACGAGCGTGGCGCTCAACGAGATCGCCTGCACCGGGCTGCGCAGGTCGTGCGAGACGACTGCGAGCACCTCCTCGCGCGCCTTCGCCGCACGCTCGGCGGCCTCCGTGGCCGCTTCGACCACACGAAACTGCCGTTCGAGTCGCTGCCTCGCGATGAGGCTAAGCCCGAGCCCGCACGCGATCGCTAAGAACGCACACGCGACGAGCACGAGCTCGGCGCGCTCGGTGGTGGCGTCGACGCCGTGCAACGCGCGCTCGAACGCGTCGCGACGATGCTGGGCGAACGCGGCGAGCCGCGCCTCGAGCTCGGCGCGCCGAGGCATCAGCGTCTGCTCGAACATCGGCTCGATCTGTGACGCACTCTGCATGGTCGCGCGCGCGCTCACCGCGCTCGACGCGGCGGCGACGTAGTCGAGTGCGATGCGAACGACGCCTTCCGCTTCACGGCGTTCGATGGCCAGGCCGCCGAGCGATCCTACGAGCTCGTCGCGCGCCGAGTCGAACCTGTCACGCTGCGCGGGCTCGCCCGCGAGCAAGTAGCCACGGCTCGTCGCGACGAGGCGCTCGGCGAGGTATCGCAGCTGCTCGACGCGATCGAGATCGTCCGCGTAGTCCCGCGCGAGATCGTTCGCGCTGCTCGCCGTGACATGCAGCGCCGCGATGCCCGTCGTCGCGGTCGTCGCGATCAACACGACGAGCGCACCGAACCCCGCAAACCACTGACTGCGAAATCGCATGTCGCCTCGACCTACGAACCGCGCTCGATCCGCCGGCATTTCACGAGCACCAACACGCCACGCGCGGCCGCTTCGTCGTGAACATGTTCGGCTCGACGCCGTCTTCTTCGGGATGTGACGATCGCCGCCGTCACGGTCGGCACTTCGACCGATCGCGCTCCTCGCGGTGCAGCGTCATGTCGAGATGTGCCGCCGCTCTGGTCACGTTGGAAGCTGGGTAGTTCTTCCTGATCAGCCCGAGGTAGGCGCGCGCGTCGGTGCAGTTCTTGAGGTTCTGCGCAGCCTCCGCAGCGAGATAGAGCCCGTCGTCGGCGAGCGCCGAGGACGGGAACCGCTGCAGCAGCGTCTGATACGTGCCGATCGCGTGATCCCAGTCGTCGAGGTCAGAATAGGCCTCGCCCTTGAAATAAAGCGCATCGGCCGCACGCGGGTATTTCGGAAACGCCGACGTCAAACGGTCGAAGATCTCGATCGCGTCCGTGTAGCGGCGCGCGTTGAACGCGCTGCTACCGAGTTGCCAGAGCTCGTCGGGCGAGGTGTCGAGACTCGGCTTGCCGGTCTCGAGCTGGGCGATTCGCTGCTCGAGCTGGTCGATCCGGTTGTCGTTGGCGTGTTGGTACGTGGCGATCTCGGACACGAGGTCGGTCATCGAGCGCTTGCTCGACGCGGCGAGCCCGTTCACGCCCCGCACGTCCGTCCGAAGCTCGTCGACGTCGGCGCCGATGTCGGCGTCGTTGCGCTTGAGGACTTTTGTCGCCTCGTCGATGACCGACTCGAGCTGCTCGATCTGTGTGTCCAGCACCCTCGCCTTCTCGCCCATCCGGGCGTCGAGCGCATCGACGTCTCTTCGCAGGACGTCGCCGTCGTGTTTCGTCGTGACCCAGAAACAACCAGCCATGCAACAGACCACGAGCGGCGCGATCGTCTCGAGCTTCACGAACAGCCTCCGGCACTTTGTAAGACGTGCGGCGTCGGCGCTTGTTCACGCGATAGTTTGACCTCAAAGCATCTACGGCTTCGCGGGAATGGAGCTGGCCCGACAGCGGTCGATCGATTGCGATGACTCCGCCCTGTGTGCTGGTGGTCGACGATGACCTCGACGTCCGAACGTCGTTGGCCGCCCTGCTACGCGCGCGCAGGTTTACAGTCGAGGTCGCGAACAACGGGCTCGAGGCGATCGATGCGATCGAACGATTGCCCCCGGCGGCGATCGTCACCGATCTGCTGATGCCCGGGCTGCTCGGCAACGAGTTGCTCGAATACATCGCGATGCACGACGAGCTCGCGCACGTGCCGATCGCGATCGTGACCGGCTCTCCGCGACACGCACCGCCGGGGATCCCGTTATTTCGCAAGCCGTTGGATCCGGAGGCGCTCGTTCGATTTCTACGTTCGGCTACCGCACGAACGCGGTAGTCGTTCAAAGGCCGAGGTGACGCAGCAGCCTCGAGAGCGTGAGCCCTTGCGCCAGGATCGAAAACGCCACGACGGCGTACGTCATCACGAGGATCGTATCTCGATAGGGTCCTTCCGGAATCGACAGCGCGAGCGCAACCGCGAGACCGCCGCGTAAGCCACCCCAGGTCAAGATCTTGATCGCGTGCGGAGCTGGCGCCGTCCCGAACGGCCGCAACACGGTCACCGAGACTCCCACCGACACCGCGCGTGCGGCGAGTGCAAGCGGCACGGCGATCAACGCTGCGATCGCGAGCTCGAGCGACACGTGCAAGCGCGTCGCTTCGAGTCCGAGCATCAAGAACAGCACCGCGTTCAGCGTCTCGTCGATCAACTCCCAGAACAGACCGACCTGCATGGCGTTCTTGGTCCGCGGTCGATTGCCGACGACGATGCCCGACACGACCGCGCCGATCGGACCCGACACGTGGATCGCCTCGGCGACCGCATATCCGCCGAGCACGATCGCGAGCGTGACGAGCACTTCCACCGTGTAGTCGTCGATCGTTTGAAGCATTCGCGAGCCGACGTAACCGAGCACGAAGCCGAAGGCCGCGCCGCCGATCGCCTGCCGCGCAAACAACACGACGACATCGCCGGCGCCGAGGTGCTCTCCGGTTCCGATCGCGAGCAGCACGGTAAACAGCACGACGCCGATGCCGTCGTTGAACAGCGATTCTCCGCTGATCTGCACCGCGAGCGTCGACGGCACTTTCGACGTTTTCAGGACGCCGAGCACGGCGATCGGATCGGTCGGCGAGATCAGCGCGCCGAACAACAGCGAGCTCGGCAACCCGATGTCGTGGCCGAGGGCACTCAGCACGGCGTAGGTGGCGACGCCGACCAACAGTGTCGATAACAACGTCCCCCCGAGCGACAATGCGCCGATCGGCCAACGTTGCTGGGCGAGCTCGTCGACGTTGATATGCAAGGCGCCTGCGAACAGGAGCAGGCCGAGCATGCCGTGCAGTAACGTTCGTCCGAACTCCGCCTGCCCTACGATGTGCTGGATGGGCGCGGCGTTGATGATTCCAACGGCATCGAGCCCGACCACGGCCAGCGACCCCGCCAGCGCGATCGCGAGCATCCCGACTTGCGAAGGAAGTCTGATGAAGCGCGCGTTGATGTACGCGAGCAACGCGGTGAGGGAGATGAACAGTGCAGCGATCTGGATCGTCGTCATCGGTGCGTGCGGTCAACGATCCGAGCCCGAGCTTGATCATAGCAGCGTCCCGTGCGGCCACGCGCTGACGACAACGCGGCGCACCGGGTCCGAGGCCCGCTCACGAATGTGCGCACCCGCGAGTGGCGTCGAGCGCGCACGCCCGGTCGTGTGGACCGGCTCGCCGGCGACGATCTCGTAGAGCACGCAGCCGAGTGCGTACAGATCGGCCGCTTCGCCCGCGAGCGGCTCGGGCGCCATATACGCCGGGTGCCCAGCACCGTGTTCGGCCCGTGTCGAGCTCGAGATCGGCTTGACTCGGCGAAGCGCTACTGCGTCCGCCTCGTTCGCGACGCGCGCGATGCCCCAATCGAGTACGTACACCTCGCCGAAGCCACCCGACCGTGCGCTACCAGTGCACGCCGGTGCACGCCGCCGCGAAACGAAAAAAACGCACGTCGGTCGTGATGAAAGCGGAGTACATCGCCGACCAAACCAGTGATGCGTTGCGGTCGACTCCTGGTGCTACTCGTCGCGCTCCTCGCGGCACGCGCTGCTCGTGCCGCCCCGTGTGTCGTGACGGTCGACGCGCCCGACGATGCACGCGAGGCGATCGCGACATGGATGGCGGACGAGCCGACGTGCGGCCCTCCGTTGACGGTGCACGTGGTCGCCGGCGACGGTGCGTTCGAGGTCACGGCGAGCGATGCCAGTGGCAGGCAGTTCGCGCGACTCGCACCCGACGTCCAGACCGTCGCGGCGCTCGTCGCGAGCTGGGCGGCCGAGGACGAGGTCGTGCACGATCCCGTGGCGACCGTGCCGTCGGCACCACCACGCGCACCTCGCGGTTCCGTTTCGATGGTGGCGACGCTCGGTCACGAATACGGCGTGCGGATCGACGTCGACGCCTTCGTCTCGCGCCACCTCGTGATCGGCGGTTCGGCGAACATGCGGTATGGCTCGGTGAACCTGGGCGATTCGGCCGAGTTCTTTATCGGGTCCGGGCCGAACGAGCGCGACGTGAGCGCGTTTGCGACGATCGGCTACGACCACGACCTGTTCGGCTGGCGGTTCCGCGCGATCGTCGGCGCCGGCATTCAAGCGACGTCGATGCAACAGGAGCAGTGCACGTGCAACCTCGACGTCGGCGGTCCGCCCGAAGGCGTGAAACCGGGGCCGCTGTTCGCGTTGCAGGGCAGCGTGATGTTGAGCCACGCGCTCGCCGGCAATTTGGAGCTGCTACTCGGCGCGATGGTGACGGTGCTACCGCACTCGCTCGCGTCGGCCTACGTCGTCAACAACTGGTACGAGCAAGATGATCTCGGCCACGTCGCGCCGGCCGGCCTCCTCGGCGCGGGGTATCGATGGTGACGCTCGTGCTGGCGTTGCTCGCGCTCGGTGGTGTCGCCCATGCCGAGTCCGCGGCCGACGAAGTGGCGCCGTCGCACGTGTCGGCGTCGGTCGCGGCGACGCTCGGGCGCGACGAGGGCGTGCGCGTCGACGTCGATGCGATCGCGTGGGGGCATCTCGTGATCGGAGCCGTCGTCATCGCACAGGCCGGCGCGGTGGGGCAGGTCCCCGACAGGCGCGACCTCGATGCGTTTGCGACGCTCGGCTACGAGCACGATCTGCTCGGCTGGCACCTGCGCGCGACCGTCGGCGCGGGGTTGCACGTGACGTATGTCGAAGACCCGAGCAGCATCAGCCGACGACCGCGTTCGCGATGCAGGCGAGCATCGCGATGAGCTATGCGCTCGCAACGCATTGGGAGCTCCTGCTCGGCGCGATGGCGACCGCGGTCCGCAAGGACGCGCAGGCGAATCTCGGCCACGTCATGCCGGCGGCGATACTCGGCGTGGGGTGCCGATGGTGAAGCCGGCGCCGATCGTCGAGCTCCGGCCGGAATCGAACGAGGTGGGCGATCGCGGGTTGATCGCGGCATGCGCGGCAGGTGATCGCAGTGCGCGCGCGCTGTTGTTCGAGCGCTACGTCGACGCGATCAACCGCTTCGTCACGCGGATGCGCGGCTGCGATCCCGATGCGGCCGAGGATCTCGTGCACGCGACGTTCATGGCCGCGTTCAAAGCGGCCGGATCGTTTCGCGGCAGCAGCGTGCGGAGCTGGCTGTTCGGTATCGCCGCGAACCTGGTGCACGACTACGCGCGCAGTGAGATCCGTCGCAAGCGCGCGCTCGGCAC
Organism: Kofleriaceae bacterium; assembly: GCA_036490255.1. Taxonomy (GTDB): domain Bacteria; phylum Myxococcota_A; class Polyangia; order Haliangiales; family Haliangiaceae; genus JABFXX01. The sequence goes on along the minus strand of DASXEF010000517.1, from coordinate 6,995 downwards.
GATCGCAGCCACCGCGCTGATCGGTCGCGCGCCGGAACGACCGGCGATGGTCGCGCGCTTGCCCGAGGCGCTCATGCAGCTCTCGCACGAGCTTCGCGTCGCCGTGCTGCTCGTCGATCTCGAGGGCGAGCGCGGTCGCGATGCGGCGGCGGCGCTCGGAATTCCCGAAGGCACGCTGTGGAGTCGCGTCTATCTCGCTCGCAAGGCGCTGCGCAAGACGCTCGGAGGCGAGTCATGACCTGCTTCACGTTCGAGCGACTCGCCGCCGCGGCCGCCGACGAAGATGCCGAGGCCGCGGCTCACGCGGCGACCTGCGCAGCGTGCGGCGCCGTGCTCGCCGACGAGCGCAGCACGCGTGCGTCGATCGCGGCACTCGTGACGTCGCCGGTCGCCGACGACCGACGCGCGGCGATGCGAGCGGAGTTGCTCGCCGCCAGCGACGCGCTGCCGATCCAACCCGTCGTGCATCGCCGGCGAAAATGGCTCGTGATCGGCGCTCTCGTCGCGGCGTCGGCTGCCGCGGCGACCATTGCGAGCGTGATGTGGACGCCGGCTCCGGCGCCGATGCCGATGCCGATGCCGACTCCGACTCCGATTCCGATCTCGATTCCGATTCCGACTCCGATTCCGACTCCGACTCCGGCGCCGATGCCGATTCCGCCGCCGGTCGTCGTCACCAAGACACCACATCGGCTGCACGTCGCCGTCGAAGCGCCGATCGAAGCACCGCCGCCCGATGCCGCGATCGAACCGCCGCCGCCGCCGCCGGATGCACCGCCGCCGCCCGATCCCGCGCTCGTCGCGTTCCGGACCGGCTGGAGCGAGCTGCGCGACGGCCACAACGCCGACGCGATCGCCGCGTTCGATCAAGCGCTCGCGTCGCCGATCGTGGCCGAAGATGCCGCGTATTGGGCCGCGGTCGCTGCGCGACGTTCGGGCGACCGCGACGGCGCGGCGAAGCGGTTCCGCGCGTTCCTCGTGGCATATCCGGCATCGCCGCACGCGGCCGCGGCACGCGCCGAGCTCGCGGCCACGCGCTGACGACAACGCGGCGCACCGGGGTCCGAGGCCCGCTCACGAATGTGCGCACCCGCGAGTGGCGTCGAGCGCGCACGCCGACTTACACGGCGGCGCAGCGCTTGCTTTCTTCGTCGGGCAACGTGCGTAGCGCTTTGGTCATCTTGTTCCTCATCGGATGTGGCGGGCATTCACAAAGTCCGGCCGGCGGACTCGCCCAACCCGACGGCGGCGGCGGAAGCGTCCCGTCCGATGGAGGCATCGCCGATGCGCCGGGCTGCGTCGCACCCGCGGCCGATGCTGCGGCGGCACCGAGTGCGCCGATCGCGTACGTCGGCAACGAGTATGACTTCGGCGGATCGACCGCGTCGATCACGGGCGTGCAGCCGACGATCGATGACCTCGCCAACAGCATCGTGACCGAGACCTCGGCGGCGGAAGCCCAGATCGTGGCCATGCGCGCGACGCTCGCACACGGCCGGATCGACGCCGATCCGTGCGCGCCCGATCAGCTCACGACGTATCCGGGGCCGAGCGGTATCACCGCGTCCGATCAGTACAAGGTCAGCGTCGAGCAGAACACCGCGCCACAGGATTCGTTCGTCTACAAGGTGCTCGCGCGCAAGCTCGATACGAACCTCGAGACCGACACGTCGTGGACCTCGTTCTCGTTCAAGGGCAACGTCACGGTGCACGTGACGAAGCTCGGCGGCGCGCCGACCGACTGCATCGTGCGGCCGTATTCGGCGGCGATTCAAACCACGTTCGATGCCGCGTCGGAGACGTGCACGTTCACGGTCCAGAACGCCGGCAATTTCTCGGTCGAGTTCGCGCCCGAGATTCACAACCCGATCCCGCATCCGATGCTGGTGTTCGCGAACCCGCCCGAGGTCGACGTGCCGGATCCGAACGATCCGAACGTCATCTACTTCGGGCCCGGCGTGCACAGCCCCGGCGTCGGCCAGCCGATCACGTCGAACACGACGATCTATCTCGCCGGCGGCGCGTGGGTGAACGCGACGTTCTTGGCGAGCGCGCCGGTTCAGAACGTCGTCATTCGCGGTCGCGGCATCATCTCGGGCTTGTTCTACGACACCGGTGCGCAGACGACGAACGTTTCGCTGCCAGGGCTCGTCGACATCCCGGATCAGACGTCGCAGAACGTGGTCGTCGAGGGCATCACGCTCGTCGACGCGCCGCGCTTCAACATCCAATCGCTCGCGCAGGACACGACGATCCACGGCGTCAAAGAGATCGCGTGGTGGTTCAACACCGACGGCATCGTCGGCGGCAATCCGTCGATCATCGAAGACAGCTTCGTCAAGGTGAACGACGACGCGATCAAGCTGCACTGGGGCGACACGATCGTGCGCCGCAACGTGCTCTGGCAGCTCGAGAACGGCGGCACGTTCAACCTCGGCTGGAACCTCGAGCAGGACGTCCACGATTTTCACGTCTACGACGACGACGTGATTCACGCGGAGTTTTATCAAATCCTCGCGACCGCGGTGTTTCGGTCGCGGCAAGCCGGCGCCGGCGATCTCCATCGCTACTTGTTCGAGGACATTCGCGTCGAGAACGCGCCGTGGCGCCTGTTCTATTTAGTGCTCGAAAACAACAAGTGGTACGACCCGACGCTCGGCTACGGTCAGATCGAACAAGCGATCTTCCGCAACATTCACGACTACGAGCTCACGCATCAGCAGCCGAATGTCATCCAAGGCATCGACGGCACGAACATGGTGAAGAACGTGTCGATCCAGAATCTGTTCAGCGACGGCGTGTGCGTCGGCAGTGCGGTCGCCGGCAACTTCAGCATCGATTCGACGAGCACGAACGCGATCCGGCTGATGAAGAGCTCCGACGGCAGCTGTCGTACGCCGTAGTCGGCGCCGTAGTCGGCGGTCACGTCTGAGACACCGCTCGCGCGAAACGGGTCCATGAAACTTCGCGCGGCTCGCGCTGTCGGAAGAGCATGCGAGCTGCGTGGGTTTGCGTCGTTGTCGTCGCGTGTTCGTCGCACACTCCGCCGCCGACGCCGGATCAGCCGGATCCGCCGCCGACCGCGATGAAGCCGGCGCATCGCTCGGCGCCCGAGCGCGAGCCGAACGCTCCGTGGTCGTTGACCGCCTCCGACGGCACCGGGCTCGAGCTGCGCTCGGTCGATGCGCGCGCGGTCGTCGAAGGGCCGCTCGCGTTTACCGAGCTCCATCTAACCTTTCACAATCCCGAGGATCGGATTCGCGAAGGCACGTTCTCGATCACGCTGCCCGCACATGCCGCGGTGTCGCGCTTCGCGATGTTCGAGGACGATCATTTTCGAGAAGCCGAGGTCGTCGCGACCGCGCTCGCACGCCGCGCGTACGACGACGCGATCCACGAGAACATCGATCCGGCGATCCTCGAAAAGGGCGCCGGCAATCAGTTCACCGCGCGCGTGTTCCCGCTTCCGGCGAACGGCGACAAAGAGCTCGTGATCTCGTACAGCCAGGAGCTCGCGGGCGCGGGATATCTGCTGCCGCTGAAGGGCCTGCCGACGATCGCCGATGTCGCGGTGTCGCTGCAGAGCGTCGACGCAAACGCCGGTCGCCACCAAACCGAGCTGCGCGAGAAGCAGTGGCAACCCGATCACGATTTCTGGGTCGACGTCGAGACGTCGGCGGGGATCGCGAGCAACGGCTTCGTCGCGGCCGCGTTCGAGATGCAACCGGCCGATGCGGCCACCGCCGACGCGCCGACCGCGCTGACGCTGCTCGTCGACACGAGCGCATCGCGCGCGCCGGGCTTCAAGCACTACCTCGAGCGCACGCGCACGTTCATCAACGGGCTGGCGGCGCGCTATCCGGGCCTCGCGATCGACGTGGTCGCGTTCGATCAAGAGATCCAGCCGATCTACAGCGGGCCTGCAGCGGCGTTCGGCGACGATCAGGTCGACGCGTTTGCCCATCGTCGTGCCGATGGCGCGTCGGATCTCGAGCTCGCGGTCGCGGCGGTGAAGCCCACGTCGCGCGTCGCGATCATCACCGACGGTGTCGTCACCGCGGGCCTAGAGGCAACGCCGCTGTTCGAGGCGTGGCAGAAGGCGATGCCGGCACGCGTCGACGTGCTGCTCGCGGGTGGCGTGCGCGACGACAAGGTCGCGAAGCGGCTCGTGCGGTCGGGCCAACGCGCCGGCGACGTGTTCGACTTCGACGACGAGCTCGCGCCGATCGAAGTCGGGCTCGGCGAGAGCGTTCGCATCGACGTCCCGGTCGAGATCGCGAACGCGACGTGGTTCTACCCACACACGATTCCGTCGGTGCGCGCCGGCACGCAGGTCATGGTCTACGCGCGCATGACGCAGGTGCCGAGCGTGCTGGCGGCGTCGCTCGGCGGCGTGCAAGCGAACGTCGCGCTCGGCCAAGCCACGCCCGCGCTCGTCGAGCGTGCGGTCGCGGGTGCCGAGATCGCGGAGCTCGAGACCGAGCTCGATGCGGCGACCACGGACGCCGCCAAGAAAGATCTCCAGAAGCGGATCGAGACGACGTCGATCGCCGCGCGTGTCGTGTCGTCACAGGCGACGATGTTGATCCTCGACAACGACCGCGAGTACGAGCGATACGGCATCGATCGCACCGCGCTGCACGACATTCTCGTCGTCGGCAAGAGCGGGCTCGAGCAGCTGCACCGCACGTTTGTCGCGAGCAAAGATCGCAAGGCCGGCCGTGCGCAGGGCCAGCTCGGCATGGGCCTGAGCGGATTCGGCGACGGCGGCGGCGGCACTGGATGGGGAACGATCGGCACCGGTCGCTACGGCACGATCGGCCACGGCTCCGGCACCGGCACCGGTTTCGGTCGCGGCTACATGCAGAGCCACATGGCGAGCGTGCCGACGGTCAGCATCGGAGCGCCGATGGCGATGGGCTCGCTCGACAAGGGCTTCATCCGCCGCTACATCCGTCGCAACCTCGAGAAGATCACGTACTGCTACGAGAAAGAATTGCTCGGCCGGCCTCGCCTCGCCGGCACGCTGACGACACAGTTCATGATCGAGGCCGACGGTCACGTCACCGGCGTCGAGGCCACCGGCTTCGACGCCACCGTGGCCGCGTGCGTGAAACAGGTGATCGCGAACATCGCGTTCCCGGCGACGCGGGGCGAGCGCGTGCAGATTCACTACCCGTTCACGTTCCGGTCGGCGAACACGCCTCCCGAGCCGACGAACGAGATCGCGGCCGCTATCGCGCCGGCGATTCCGATGATGGCGCCGGCGCCGCCCGAATCGCCGGCAACGCCGGTCGCGCCGCAGGTCGTCGCTGCCACGCCGACGCCGATCACGACGCCGACGCCGACGCCGACGCCGACGCCGACGCCGACACCGACGCCGACGCCGACGCCGACGCCGACACCGACCGCGGCGTCGACGCCGACTCCGACTCCGACCTCGACACCGACGCCGACGCCGACTCCGACTCCGACGCCGACTCCGACGCCTGCACCTGTGGCTGCCGAGGCTCCGGCCGTCGCGCCGGCGGCTGTCGATCCGATGCCGCGCTTCAACCCGGCGATCGACGCGTTGCACGGCAAGCTCGCGCAGGTGATGGTCAAGATCGCCAAGCACGATCCGAAGGTGCTCGACTTCGCGCAGCAGTGGCGCGACGACCAGCCGACCGACGTGCTCGCGATCATCGGCCTCGGTGAGGTCGCCGAATCGCGCGGCGACATCGCCGGCGCGGCGCGCATCTACGGCTCGTTGATCGATCTGTATCCGTCGCGCGCCGACTACCGGCGGTTCGCCGGCGAGCGTCTCGTGCGCCTCGGCCAACCGGCGCGTTGGCTCGCCATCGATACGTTCCGCCGCGCCGCGACCGATCGTCCCGATCAGATCACCGGTCATCGCTTGCTCGCCTACGCGCTGCTTCGCAACGGCGACTACGCGGGCGCGCTCGACGCGATCCTGCGCGGCATCGACACCAAAGTTCCCGACGATCGCTACGCCGGCGCCACGAAGGTCTTCCACCGCGATGCCGGCATGATCGCCGCCGCGTACATCGCGCACGGCGGCAATCGCGCGGCGATCACCCAGCGCCTCGCGAAGCGAAACATCGAGCTCGTCACCGGCCGCTCGCTTCGCGCGATCCTTTACTGGGAGACCGACGCGAACGACGTCGACCTTCACGTCCACGACGCGCACGGCGGCCACTCCTGGTACCAGCACCTGCCGCTCGAATCCGGCGGCGCGCTCTACGCCGACATCACGACGGGCTACGGCCCCGAGTGCTTCGAGGTCACCGGCGCCGCGAACGCGGGCCCGTACCAGATCGGCGTTCACTACTATCGCCAGGGCCCGATGGGCTACGGCATGGGCCTCGTCGAGATCGTGCGCTTCAACGGCAAGGACTTCACGTTCGATGATCGGCCGTACATGATCATGCAGGACGAAGCGTACGTGTCGCTCGGCCGCACGCCGTAGCGCGATATGCTGCCCGGCGACGATGTTGCCATCGGCGGCATATCTGCGAGCCGTTCGCCTGGAGCGCGACCGCGTTTCCGATTTCACCGTCTATCCGTTCTCGATCCCGTCGATCCAGGCGCTCGACGAGCTCGCGCTCGACGCGAAGGTCACGTTCCTCATCGGCGAGAACGGCTCCGGCAAATCGACGTTGATCGAAGCTATCGCCGTCCTCGCGGGATTCAACGCCGAAGGTGGATCTCGGAACTTCAACTTCGGCACGCGACGCTCCGAGTCGTGCCTGCACCAGTTCATGCGGCCGGTTCGCAGCCACCGCCGGCCGCGCGACGGCTTCTTCTTGCGCGCGGAGAGCTACTTCAATGTCGCCACCGAGATCGAGCGGCTCGACTCGGGGGGTGGTCCGCCGCTCATCGCCAGCTACGGCGGCGTTTCACTCCACGAGCAGTCGCACGGCGAGTCGTTTCTCGCGCTCGCGATGCATCGGTTCGGCGGCGAAGGTTTGTACATCCTCGATGAGCCCGAGGCC
>DASXEF010000513.1:0-10383 GCA_036490255.1 Kofleriaceae bacterium | reverse complement strand
AAGACGGTGCTCGGCGAGATCTCCGGGCCGCCGCCGAAATGGGATCCGGCGAGCTCGGGCGCCGACCGGACGCGCGCCGTGCTCGCGTATCTCGTGCGCGCGCGCATGCTCGAGAAAAAGGATGCCCGCGTCGTCGACGATTTCAACGGCGCGCCGGGCGATGCGCCGAAAGATTCGATCCCGTGGTTCGCGTATCCCGACGCCGCATGGGCGACACACACGATCGTGTTCGGTCACTGGGCCGCGCTCGGGCTCTCGATCGGCGCGCATCATGTCGGGCTCGACACCGGCTGCGTGTGGGGCAAGCAGCTGACCGCGTACAACCTCGATGCCGGCACGGTCACGCAGGTCAAAGCGGTCGAGAAATCCGCCTGAACCGGCGCGTGCGCTGCTTGATGGCAACGCGCGCTCGCTTTAGTCCGTCCCTCGGCCCCTCAATGATCACGCGATCCTGGCGCGTCGAAGTTGCGTTAATGGACTACGTCCCCTTTTTGGGGTCGAGCTCCGCGGTCGAGAACTCGACGTCGACACTGTCGCGCTTCGTGCGCGGCGTATCGCGCGCATTCGGTAGCGTGGGTGCATCGGGCTCGACGTCGCGCGCGCGTTCGCGCAGGCGAGCTTCGCGGACGGCGGTGCCGAGCGCGTTCGCCGGATCGACGCCGACGGCCTGCTTCATGACCTGCGAGAGCGCCGATGCGAACTCCTGCGCCGTCGCGTAGCGATTCGCCGGATCGGCGGCGAGCGCGAGATCGAGCACGGCGGATAGCGCCGGCGGAACGTCGGGGCGGCGCTCGATGATCGGCGGGACCTTGCACGCGCGGATCTTCTTGAAGATCTCGACGTCGTTCTTGCCGTCGAACAAGCGCTCGCCCGACAGCGTCTCCCAGATCACGTTGGCAACGCCGAACAGATCCGACTGCGACGTGTTCGGCCGGCCGTAGGTCACCTCGGGCGCGAGGTAGCTGAGCTTGCCTTTGACGGTGCCCGGCGCGGTCAGGCTCGCGATCCGATCGCGCGCCTTCGCGAGCCCGAAGTCGCTGAGCTTGACCACGCCGTTGATGCCGAGCAGCACGTTGTGCGGCGACACGTCGCGGTGGATCACCGGCGCCGGCGTGCCGTCGGGGGCGACGCGCGAATGTGCGGCGGCGAGCCCGCGCAGCGTACCGATGCCCATCGCGACGGCGAGCGGCCACGAGATCGGCGTCTTTGCATCGCGATTGACGCGAATGAACGCGCCGAGGTCGATGCCTTCGACCCACTCCATCACGAGGTAGTACGAGCCGTTCTCGCCGACGAAGTCGTGAACCTGGACGATGTTCGGGTGCTGGAGCTCGCTGCCGACGCGAGCTTCCTCGATGAACATGTCGATGTAGTTCTTGAGCGCGCGGTACTCGGGCCGGATGTGCTTGATCGCGACGGTGCGCTGAAACCCAGCCGCACCTTTCGACACGGCCTTGTAGACCGTCGCCATGCCGCCCTCTCCCGCCACTTCTACGAGCTGGTACTTGCCGTCGATCAGCTGCGGGGCTGGCTCCACGCAGGTGATTATACGCTTAGTCGGAGCGCGCGGTTTGGAGCTCGGCCGCAGCCTTCTCCCACCGCGCGGTCAGCTCGTCGAGCTTGTCTTGTGCGCCCTGGAAATCGGCGAGCAGCTTGTTGCGTCGCGGCGCGTCGCCATAAACGCCGGGATCGGCGAGCTCTGCCGAGCGGACTTTTTGCTCGGCTTCGAGCACGCCGATCCGCTCTTCGAGCTGCGCGACCTGTTTCTCGAGCGGGCCGAGCTTCGCGCTGCGCTTCTGGCGCGCTTCCGCCTCTTGCCGTTTGCGTGCCTTGTCGTCCTTAACCACGACCTTCGCGGCGGGCTTCGCCGCGTCAGCCGCGACCAGCGCCTTGCGACGCTCGGTCATCGAGTACATGTACTCGTCGAGCGTGCCCGGATAGGTCTCGACCTTGCCGTCCTCGACGTTCCAGATCCGTGTCGCGAGCCGGCGGATCAGCGTGCGGTTGTGGCTGACGAACACGAGCGTGCCGTCGAACGTCGCGAGCGATTCGGCGAGCGCCTCGCTCGACCACAGATCCAAGTGGTTCGTCGGCTCGTCCATCAGCAGCAAGCTGCCGGGCGAGATGCACAGCTTGGCGAGCGCGACGCGCGCACGCTCGCCGCCCGACAGCACGCGCGCGAGCTTGTCGACGTCGTCGCCGGAGAACATGAACGCACCGCACATCGAGCGAACTTTCGCGGGCGAGGCTTCGGGCGCCGCCCGCGCGACGATCTCGAGGATCGTCGCGTCCATGTCGAGCGAGTCGGCGTGGTGCTGCGCGTAGTAGCCGACGTCGACGCCACTGCCGATCTTGATCGTGCCGGCATCGTGGGGAACTTCGCCGCTCATCATCCGCAGCAAGGTCGTCTTGCCGGCGCCGTTGATGCCGATGATGCCGATCTTCTCGCCGCGGCGAACCGTGAGGTTGACCGGCTTTTCGAACACTTTGTGATCGCCGTACGCCTTGGTCAGGCCGTCGATCTTGACGACGTCGGCGATCGTGCGCGCGACCGACGGAAACTCGAAGCGCAGCGTGCCGCGCTTGGCGAACGTCTCGACGGTCTCCATCTTCTCGAGCATCTTGACGCGCGACTGCACGGCCTTCGCCTTGTTCGCCTGGGCGCGGAACCGGTTGATGAAGTCGGTCATGCGCTCGCGCTCGCGGGCTAAGTTCTTCGCGCGGCCCTGCAGGATCGTCTCTTCTTCGGCGCGTTGCGTGACGTACTTGTCGTAGTTGCCGGGGTAGCTGCGCACGCCCTCGAGCTCGAGCGAGACGACGCGCGAGATCTGCTCGTTCAAGAACTCGCGGTCGTGGCTGATCAGCACGAAGCAGCCGCGCCACGCCTTCAAGAAATCGGCGAACCACGCCACCGACGGCAAGTCCAAGTGGTTGGTCGGCTCGTCGAGCAAGAGCACGTCGGGCCGCTGGAACAACAGGCCCGACAGCACGGCGCGCATCTTCCAGCCGCCGGAGAACTCGCCGATGTCGCGCTGCTCGTCGCCGGGCGCGAAGCCGAGGCCCGCCAAGATCGCGAGCGCTTCGTGCTCGCCGAAGAATTTCTCGAAGTGATCGATGCGCTCGTGGAGATCGCCGATCTCGCCGGCGAGCTCGATCATCTCGTCGTCGCTCACGTCGGCGGCCGACTCGAGCTTGCGCTCGACCGCCGCGAGCTGCTCGTCGAGCTCCTTGCGGCCCGGCACGCTCGACAAGATCATGTCGATCAGCGAGCGGCCGCCGCCGATCGCGATGTCTTGCGGCAAGTAGCCGACGCGGACGCCGTTCGCGCGCGTGACCGTGCCGTCGTCGACCTCCTGCGCGCCGGCGATGACCTTGAGCAGCGTGGTCTTGCCCGAGCCGTTCGGGCCGATCAGGCCGACGCGATCGCCGTGGCCGAGACGCAACCCGACCGCATCGAAGATCAGGCGATCTCCGAAGAACAACGTGACGTCGTCGAGCACGACCAGGCTCATGCGCGGCGATGGATAGCACGCTCGCAGCTCGCGATCACGCGGCGAAGTGAACGTGAACGAGCGACCACGCGCCGGTCGCCGTCTTGTCGAAGATGCAAAACAGCGTGAACGGCACGGCGTAGCCCGACTTCGCTTGCGTCACGCGCGCGACGACCCAGCCGGTGGTCCCACTCGGCGCGAGCCCGGCCGTGCTCGACGCGATCGTCAGCTTGCCCTTCCACGCCGCGTTCCAACCGCGGGCGAGCACCGCGCCGCCGACCGTGCGCTCGCCGGGACCACTGCCGATCGCGACGAGATCCGCTCGCTTCGCAGCGGTTGCATCGACCCCGTCGGCCGCGAGCGCGGCGAACGCGGCGAGCAGGCTCGCGTCACCGCCGGCCGGTGGCAGCGCGAGCGGCGGCGGCGCCTTGCCGGCCTTCGCGTCGCGATCAACGTCTGCGTTCGGCCTGGCATCGCTCGCGAACGCCGCCGCGATCTTCCAGCCCGCGGGCGTGCTCGCGAGTAGCTCGCTCGTGCGTGCCGACGTCGCGATCGCGCTCGCGCCGTCGCGCGAAAGCGAGACGCTCGGCGATGGCCCCGCGTGCGGCGTGCCGATCACGAGCGCATCGGTGGTCCGCGCGTCGCTGGCGATCGCCTTCGCGATCGCCGCGCCGTCGGGCGTCGCGAGCGCCGGCAGGTCCCACACGATCCACCAGTTCGGCGGGAGCGTCGCCTCCTCGTTGCCGTGCGAGCCCATATACAAGTAGATGTGGCGGCGATCGACGTAGACGGATTCGAGCCCGGTGCGAATCCGGTATCCACCTTGCTCGACGGCGGGAAAGCTCGCCTGCTGCGCGAGCGCGCCGGCCGCATCGACGAGCACGAGCGTGGCGTTGCCGCCGTCGTCGTAGGTCGCTTTCAGCGTGAACGGTCCGAGCTTCGCCGTTTCGTTGTGGCCGTCGGGGGCGAGCGCGACCGATTCGAGCGATGCGAAACCATCCGCGCGTAGTCGCTCGACGACCGCGTCGCCGTTCGCGCGACTCGCGAGCGGCAGCGACGCGATCTCGGCGCCCGTCGCGAGATCGGCGATCTCGATGTGCCGCGTCGTCGCCTCGGGGCCGATCTCGTCGAATTCGACGTACGCGATCACCGCGCCGTTCGAGCCGACCGCGGGCAGCCGCGGCGCACGATCGCCATACGCGGTGCGATCGACCGGATCGCCGTCGCTGCCGAGCTCGTCGAACGCGAGCAGCGCCGCGGGTGTCGCGTCGTGAACGATCGCGACCGCGCTGTCACGGACGATCGCGGTGGTCGGCGACGGCGGAGGTGGCGGCGGCGGCGATGCGTTGCCGTTACACGCCACGATCACGAACACCAACGCCGCGCGCTTCATCGCGCACGAGCTTACTTCGCGTTGGGTCCGTGCTGGCAGCCTTCGATGTACGACGTGCTCGCGAGCGTGCCTGCGATCGGTGCGAGCGTGCCGCCGATCGCGGCGCCGGCACCGCCGGTGAGTGGCGTCGATGCCCAACCGGCAGCGGTCGTCGCGCTGCCGACCCCGGTGCCAACCCACATGCCGCGTGACGTGCAGCTCATGTTGTTCCAGCCGGGATAGACCTTGGAGACCCCGCTATCGAGCCTGGTCGTCCAGTTGCCGGCGGGTGCGGCGCCGGCAGCGCCGAACACTCGATCCAGAGCCGCGCATTCGATCCGTTTCATAGCCGTCACCAAGTGCAGGCTGGGTGCCATGGCGTGAATGCGCGATCTTGGCGACTTCGAGCACCACTGCCGTCGCCGGCGGGATGCGAAATGTCTAATCCAGGTCGTAGTGCCAGCTGACCCAGCCGCCGCCGATCGGCTCTTCGTGCTGGCTATCGAGCACCACTCCCAAAAGCTCGCGCGTGTCGGCGCCCGGCTCGGCAAACATGAAGCCCCACTCGCCGGCATGACCCTCGTCGCGCGTCTCGATCGAAACGACGAGCTTGCCGGCGCGATCGCGTGCCGCGCGCACACGGCCGCGACCGTCACCTCGGCCGATCACCTCGTCGTCGGGCAACGCGACGAGCGACGCCGGATCGAGCGCGGAATCGACGCGAAAGTGATGCGCGTGCTCGCGGTCGCTAACCAGCGGCCGCACGCGCGCGACGATCGCATCCAGGCGCGTGCGATCGAACGAGCCCGACCCGCATGCGACGAGCATCGCGAGCAGCAGCAGGCGGCTCATTTGCGGCGGCGATCGCTGCGCGCGACGAGCGTGCTCGGCAGCTTGCCGGCGGCCTCGAGCTTGCGGATCTCGTCGCCGAGCGGCTTGATCGTCGCCAGCGCGGTCGCGTCGTCGCGATAGCGATCGACGAGCTCGCCGTACGCTTCACGTACGGCGTCGCCATCGGGCGGATCGGCCATCAGCGCGCGGAGCACCGCCAACCGCCAGCGGAGCGCGAGCGCGCCGCCGTGCTCGACGGCGAGTGCGTCGCCTTTCGCACGCATCGCGTCGTCGATCACGCCCTCGCCTTCGCACCGCTCGACGAGCGCCGCGAACGTGTCGCCCTTACCAGCCACAGCGAGTGAGCGTAGCAGAGCGCTAGAACATGTGGTTGAAGTTGACGTAGAGCCCGCTGTCCTCGGGGCTGACTCCGTAATCGACCGAGGCGATCGTCGCGAGGTTCCACGACACCCGAAACGCGCCGCCGTACGACGGCTTCCAGTCCGAGAACGTGAGCTGGCCCAGGTTGTCGAACGGCCGGCCGATGTCGAAGAACGGCACGACGATGAACGCGAACTTTTGCTTCCAGAAGCAGGCGTGCGCGAACGTCCAGCGCACCTCGGCGTTCGCGACCGTCATCACCGAGCCGACGAAGCGATCCTGGCGATAGCCGCGCAGCGTGCGCAGGCCACCGAGCCCCGCGATCGGATTGTCGGTGTACGGGAACGTATCCATGCTGAAGAACGGCGCGCCGTTGCTCTGGCCGACGAACGTGAAGCGACCGGCGAGCACGAGATCGGCTTTGTCGGGGATCGGGCTGTAGTAGCCGCGCGCCGCGATCAGCGCGCGGACGTAGTCGTATTGCGAGCCGAGCACGATCGTCGCGGCGTCGAGCTCGGCATCGATGAACACGCCGGTGTTCGGATCGGGCTCGAAGTCGCGCGTGTCGTACGACGCGGCGACGCGGAAGAAGTTATCGCGGCCGCCGTTGCAGCCGACGATCGCGTTCGCCGCGCAGTCGCTCGCGAGCCGCGTCGTGCCTTCCGTCGCTTTGATCGCGTTGCCGTTGGCGTCGATCGCGTCGACTTGCTTGCCGCTGTAGTCATTGACGATCGCGTCGGAGAAGCCGAGGCCGGCGAGGATGCGGACTTTGCTATCGTCGAACAGCCGCTCGATGCTCGCGATGCCGATCGGCCGCGCGAGATCGTATTCGTCGTAACGCGACCAGGTCGTGCCGTCGGTGACCGCGTTCTCGGCGGCGTTGTAGTCGCTGTAGCTATTGTACGTGCGAGCGGAGCCCGGAAACGCGAGCGGCTGCAGCGTGCGCGAGCCGACGCCGAAGTAGTTCTGCGTGGTGTCGCGCTGATAGATCAGCTGGCTGCGCACGCGGTACGGCGAATCGAAGATCTTCGGCGCGTCGAAGTCGAGCCAGTGAAACTGCGTGCCGCGCGTCGACACGAAGACTTGCAGAAACACGCGATACAAATACGGCGTCGTCGCGAAGCGCGCGTCGCCGCGGTGGCCGTCCCAGTAGTAGTACGCGCGCGCGCCGAAGCCGTAGCCGAGATCCGTCGAGTACGAGAACAGCGGCAGGCCCGTGAAGTAGCCGCCGTCGTTCTTGCGCGCGAGATCGTCGCCGGAGAGCGCCTGACCACGCGCGCTCGCACACACAAGCGTGATCGCCACCGCGATCCAGCGTGCCCCCACGCGTCGACGGTATCAGATGCTACGGTTTGGCCATGCGCTGGACGGCCATCTTGCTCGCTTCCGCTTGCTACTACTCGAGCAACAGTCGGCCGTCGCAGCCGATCGCGCAGCCACCGCCGGGGCAACCGACGGCGGCCGATCCGTCGGACACGCAACCCGCCCCGTACGAGCATGCACCGACGCTGCTGTCGGCGACCGGCTCGCCGACCACGACCAACACGACGCCGGAACAACCGCCGGTCGCGGTGACCGCGTGGTCGCTGTTCAAGACCAAAGACGGCTGCGCCACGGCAGCGAAAGTCGAGTGCGCGGCCACCACGCCGTGCACGCCGCCACCGGCGCAAACGTACGCATGCCTCGGCGGCGTGAAGCTGCCGGCCACGATCGTGTCGAATGGGGACAGCTGCTCGCTCGATTGCACGACGGCGCCGTGTCGAGCGGTCCCGTGTCCGGCCTTGTAACAAATCACGCGCTTGCAAAAGCGGTCCGTTGGACCGATGTTCGGACCAATGAGGGCTCAGATTGCAGTCGCGGCGTTGTTGTTCTCGTGCGCTTCAAAGGCAAACGACGACGGCCCGATGAAGTTCTCGTTCGGTCCGTTCGATGTCGCCGCGTCGCAAGAGATCAGCACCGACTGCGTGCAGATCTCGCTAAACAACACGACCGACCTCTACATCAACTCGATCGATCTCGAGACCGGGCCCGGGTTTCATCACTCGAACTGGTTCTGGGTTCCCGAGCACGTGTTCGCCGGACCGAACGGCATCGCCGATCCGCAGGCCGACGACGGCACGTTCACGTGCAGCGATCGCGGCTTCGACGAAGCGATCGCGGCGATCTACGGCGGTGTGCTGTTCGCGCAATCGACGCAGGTCCAGAGCCAGATCCAAGCGTTTCCGACCGGCATGGCGATCCACATCCCGCCGAAGAGCAAGCTCGTCGCGCAGATCCACTTGCTCAACGCCAGCGACGCTCCATTGCATCTCGCGCCCGACATCACGCTCGATCCGATCCCGCTCGCGAGCGTGACGACGACGCTGCACGGCATCGCGTTCGAGAACCAATCGCTCGCGCTGCCGCCGAACGCGCAGTCGACGTTCACGCTCGATTGCGATCTCGACGCGTCGCACGCGTCGCCGCCCGGCAACTGGCCGCTGCCGAGCTTCAACATCTATTACGCGCTCGCGCACTATCACGCGCTCGGCACGGGCCTCGAGCTCGACGCGCTGATGCCCGACGACACGACGTCGACGCAGGTATTCACGACGAGCGCGAGCATCGGCGACGCGCTCGGCGGCCCGCTCGATCCGCCGTTCGTGATGGCGCCGAACACGCGGCTCAAGTTCTCGTGCAGCTACTACAACGACACGTCGAACGTGATCCCGTGGGGCCTCGGCAGCGACGAGATGTGCGTGTTCTTGGCGTTCACCGACTCGCCGTACAACTACGGTGGCGGCGTGACGACCCCGGATGTCCCCGGCGATGCGACCATCGTGAACGGCGTGCAGGAATTCACGCATACGTGCACGGCATACGCGACGTCTGGAAACTGAGCGGCGAAGATCCACAGCTCGGTTCCGGTTCCGCTGCTCACGATTCGTACGCGTGGTGATCGCGTGCGCCGACGTATGTGATGCCCGAGCACAGCGCAGCGATCGCGTGATCGAATAGGGAACTGCGGAAGCGGAACCAGAACCGAACCGGACGCGGTGCGTCGAGTTGCCGCGCAGCCATAGGCCGACCAGGTCTACGCCGAGGTTTTTGGTTCACGTTCAGGTTCAGGTCGACGTCAACGATCTAATATCCGCGCCGCATGAAAATCCTCATCACCGGCGCCGGTGGCCAGATCGGCCACGACTTGATCGGCGCGCTCATCGCGGCAGGCCACGAGGTCGTCTCGACCGATCTCGCGCCGCGCCCGCCGAGCCACGCGCACGCAGGCGGCGAATGGCAGCGGCTCGACGTCACCGACGCCGCCGCCGTCCAGCACACGTTCACCGAAACGCGCCCCGAGCTCGTCTATCACCTGGCGGCGATCTTGTCGGCGAGCGGCGAAGCGAACCCGCGGCTGGCGTACGACGTCAACCAGACCGGAACGTGGAACGTGCTCGAAGCCGCGCGGCGCGCGAAGGTCGGCCGGCTGATCTTCACGTCGAGCATCGCCGTGTTCGGGCCGCCACCTTCGGGGCCCCTCCCCGATCCGTGCCCCGACGACGTCGCGCTGCATCCGACGACGATGTACGGCGCGACCAAAGTCTCGGGCGAGCTGCTGTGCTCGTACTACCGCAAGCGCTACGACATCGACTGTCGCGGCGTGCGCTTTCCCGGCCTGATCTCGGCGGCGATGCCCGGCGGTGGCTCGTCGGACTACGCGCTGTTCATGTACGTCGACGCGGTTCGCAAGGGCGCGTACGAAGCGTTCGCGCGCGCCGATACGCGCATCCCGCTGATGTACATGCCCGACGGCGTGCGCGCGTTGCTCGAGCTCGCGTTCGTCAAGCGCGAGCAGCTCACGCGCACGATCTACAACATCGCCGCGTTCTCGCCGCGCGCCGACGAGATCGCAACCAGCGTGCAGCGCGCGATCCCGAACGCGAAGTTCACGTATGCGCCCGACCCGGTGCGTCAGGGCATCCTCGACAGCTGGCCCAAAGCGATCGACGACGCGGCCGCGCGCCGCGATTGGGGCTGGAAGCCGACGTTCGACCTCGACGCGATGACCGAGGATCTGGTCCCGCGCGTTCGCCGCATGCTCGACCTCGGCGCCGTGCTATCGCATTAGCCACCATGTACACGAACGCGAAGTCGGTCTTCGCCGCGACGCTCGCCGAGATCGAGCAAGCGGGTCTGTGGAAGCACGAGCGGCTGATCACGTCGCCGCAGGCCGCGCATGTGATGACCAACGGCAAAGAGGTCATCAACTTTTGCGCGAACAACTACCTCGGCCTGAGCTCGCACCCGCGCGTCCTCGAAGCGGCGCAC
>DASXEF010000460.1:0-4144 GCA_036490255.1 Kofleriaceae bacterium | reverse complement strand
CGAGCCGAGCACCTTGTAGATTTCGTCCTTGTGATACGCGCGCTGGCCGACGAGCTCGAGCACGGTCTTGCCGAGCACCGGGTTCAACTGCCACAGCCGATCGAGGATCGCGATCGCGGTGTCGTCGTCGCCGTTGGCCGCGGCGAGCGTTTGCATGAAGCTCGAAGCAGTGATCGTCGCGCCGGAGGCGCCGAGAAATTTCAAGATCACGGCCGGGCGATCGCGATCCCACAGCTTCGCGGTGCGCAGCCGCGCCCGCAGCTCGCGGAACGGCTCGCCCTTCGCGGGCGTCTCCTTGCAGATGCGGACGAGGGCCGCCAGCGCGCCGCGCTGGTCATGACCGATCGCCGGAAACTCGACCACCTGAGGCATCGCGTCGAGGGTAACAGGTAGAATCGAGCGATGCGCGCGCTGGGCTCCGCGATCGCGACGTTCGTCTTGCCGGGTTTCGGCCAAGCGATCGCGCGACGTCCACTCGCGGCGATCGCATGGGCACTCGCCGTGTTGATCGCGCACGCGCTCGTGTTCGCGACACCGTGGGCGTTCTACGCCGCATTCGCGGTGCGCTTCGCCTGCGCGGTGCACGCGGCAGCGAGCGTCAAGAAAGGCATCGCGCTCGATTGGCTCGCGCCGCTCGCGCTCGCGACCGCGGCGTTCTCGATCCTCACGTTCATCGGCCTGCGCTGGGTCTTCGCCGGTCACAAGACGCCGTCGGCATCGATGGTGCCGACGCTCGCGATCGGCGATGACATCTTTCTCGACACGCTGACGCCGCGGTTTCGCGCGATCCGGCGCGGCGAGCCGATCGTGTTCGCCGATCCGTGCAAGCCGAGCGAGGACATGGTGAAGCGCGTCGTCGCGATCGGCGGCGATACCGTCGAGGTTCGCTGCAACGTGCTCTACGTCAACGGCGCGGCCGCGCCGAGCGAGCTGGTCACCGAGCGCGAGTCGTATCGCGACCTCGGCCGCAAAGGCTGGGACGACAGCTTCGCGAGCCGCTATCGCGAGACGCTCGACGGTCACACGTACGACGTGTTCCACGACGTGCAGCGCCCGCTGCGCGATTCGATCGGCGCACCGGCCGGCGATGTGCACGATTTTCCGCGCCGCACGGTCCCGTCGCTGCCGGCGTGCGTCGGCCAGATGAACACGCGCGGCAAGTACATCGATACGAAACCGGGTGCGCTGTCGTGCGAGTCGCAGCTGCAGTACCTCGTGCCGATCGGCACGGTGTTCGTCATGGGCGACAACCGCGCCGACTCGCTCGACTCGCGGCGCTGGGGACCGGTGCCGCTCGCCAACGTGCGAGGCCGCGTGCTCGGCATCTGGCTGTCGAACGGCGAGCACGGGCCGTCGTGGTCGCGCGTCGGTCGCGTGCACTAAAGCGGGCGCGACCACACGACGTGGTGGTCGTCGCGCGCGTGGCGCCAGTCGCCGCCCCATTCCCAGCCGAGCTCGTCGAGCGCGGCGACGACCGGGCCGGGCCGCACGATCATCCCAGGTCGGATGTTCGTGCGATCGACGAACGCTTCGCCCGCCGGCGGATCGATCCGATCGGCGCGGCGCCACGGATTCTCGACGGGATTGAGATCGATCGCGCGGCCGAGCGCGTGTTGCGACAGCACGTTCGTGCCGGCGACGACGCGAAAGTTGAACGCCGACGAGTTGTCGGCCGCCATCGACGCGTCGTCGGACGCGGCGAATTCGTCGACGAGCGCGAGCCGGCGGATCGGAAACCCGATGGTGTAGAGCCGCCGAAACAGCTCGACCGCGCGCGGCGCGAGCGCGGCGGCGACGATCAGCTCGCCGTCGCCGACCACGCCGGTGAACGTCACGTGCGCGACGCGCAGGTGCGCGAGCTGATCTGCCCGCGGGCAGCGCGGATCGTCGAGCCGATGCGAAACGCCGGCGATGCGCGCCTGGACGCGAGCATCGAGCGGCGCGATCGTCGCGGTGAACGGCGTGCGCGGCGGCGCGAGCAGCGCGGTCACGGCGCCGCGGAGCCCGCAGTCGCTGCCGGCGCGGCCGGCTTCGGCGCGGCCTGCGTGAGCCACGGCGCGAGCGCGGGCATGTGAGCGAGCTGCGCGCTGCGCTGCAACGCGGGCACGGCCCACGCCGACTGCGGATGCGCGGTCGCGAACTTGTCGTACTCGACGCGCGCCTTGCCCCACTGGCCGAGGCGATCGAGCGCGCCGGCGAGCTGGAATCGGGCATCTTCGTCGGCGACGGCCGCGTCGACGGCGGCTTGCAAGTGGACGACGGCCTTGTCGAGCAGGTTGAGCTTCATCTGCGCGAGCGCGAGCTGGTAGTGCACGTCGCCGAGCCGCGGCGCGGCGCCTTGCAGCGTCAGCGCGGCCTCGAGCGTCGTGGCGGCGTCTGCGAATTTGCCCGCGCGATAGGCGGTCGAGGCCGACTTCAGCGCGGCGTCGACCTGGACGAGCTCGGCCTGTTTCGCGCGCGTCGCGAGCATGTCGCGCTCGAGCTTGGGCAACGGCGCGTTCGCGAGCTCGGCGAGCCGCTTGGTTGCGACGTCGCGCTTGCCGGCTTCGAGCAACTGCCAGGCGTCGAGCGCTTTCGCATCGGCGGCGTCGCGGGCGGCGAGCTTGCCGGTCGCGTCGGTCAGCCCACGCGTCGCGGTGTCGCGCTCGGTGACGGCGCGATCGCGCTCGGTGACGAGGTCGCGCGCGCGGCTCCGATAGAGGAAGTAGAACGCACCGCCCAAAAGGACGGTGAAAACCACGTAGGCGACGAACGAGTTGAGGTTGAGCCAGCGCGACCGGCGGCGCTGCGCCGCGACCAGCGCGCCGATCGAGTCGGCCAACTGCTGGACCTGGGCGGCCGTTTTGCGGGTCTGAGCGCCCTGCTCGTCGAGCCGGCGGCGGAGCCCGTCGAGCAGCGCCCAGCCTTCCGCCTCGGCCAGATCCTGGCTGGCGTCGGGCTCGGGCCGCGTTACCGCGCTCGTTCCGCTCATTTGCCTCGTTTCGTGCCCCGGATCCGAGATCAAATCAAGCCTATCCCGGGGCAGCCCGCGTTGAGCCTTCGGCGTTCGCCTGCTACAGTCCGGCGGCCAGCGTCTGTGCAGTCGCTCGGCCAACCTCGATGACCCTCCTCTACGACTGGCTCAAGAAAGCCGCGAAGGTCCAGGGCAATAACAAAGCCGTCGTCTATCGCGACAACTACTTGTCATGGCGCGGCTTGCTCCATCGCGTCGACCGCCGCGCGCAAGAGTTCAAGAGCATGGGCATCAAGGAGGGTGCGTGGGTCGGGCTGATGCTCGGCAACGTGCCCGACTTCGTGATCTTGGCGCTCGCGCTGTCCAAGCTCGATGCCGCGATCGTGCCGATCGATCCGACGACCGGCGGCCGCGAGCTCGAGCTGATCTTGGCCGCCGCGCCGCTGCGCGCGCTGGTCACGCGGCCGCGCGGCAGTGAAGGTTCGATCGCCGCGAACGGCACGAGCGCGCCGGTGCCGCCGAGCACGTTGCCGCGCTCGCGCGTGCAGCGCCCGACCATGCCGCCGCCCGGCGTGATGCCGACGCCGAGCGCCGATGCCGCCGAAGTTCGCCGTCGCCTGCAAGGCACGTTGCTCACGTGCGCCGTCTACAAGCGCTCGCCGCCCGATCACGGCGTCGATCCGATCGCGGTGCTGTTCACCGCCGATTCACTCGGCGATCCGAAAGGCGTGCTGCGCACCGACAAGAACACGATCGCGGCCGTCGATCACGCGATCGCGGCGCTCGCGATGACCGTGCAAACCAAGGTGCTCGTCGGCGTACCGCTGTTCCACGCGTACGGCTGGGACCTCGGCTTTCTGCCGACGCTCAAGCTCGGCTGCACGATGTATCTCGAAGAAGAAGTGTCGGCGCGCCGCATCGGCAAGCTGATCCGCGAGCACGACGTCGACGTGCTGCCGGGCACGCCGGCGATGTACGCCGACCTGATGAAGATGCCGGTCGCGAAGAAGCTCGACGTCGTCAAGCCGCGCTATCTCGCCGCCGGCTCGCGGCTCGATCAAACGGTCGCCGACGGATTCTTCGACGAGTACGGCGTGCGCGTGCTGTCGTGTTATCACTCGACCGAAGCCGCGACGGTCGCGCTCGAAGACACCGGCAAGTATCCGACGACGGTCGGCAAGCCGATCGAAG
>DASXEF010000402.1:0-7356 GCA_036490255.1 Kofleriaceae bacterium | reverse complement strand
AGCTCTTCGAGCCGCCGCGTGAGCTCGCCGTAGTCGATCGTGAGCCGTGGCGGATCGAGCGCGATCGCGCGCATCACCGTCAGATAGACGTCGCCGGTGCGGCCGTCGAAGTGAATGTAGTTGCGGCGCTCGCGGCGCGGCCCCGAGATCAGCTGGCGCACGAGCGAACGAAAGTCCGCGGTGACCGACGTCAAGAACAGCACCTCTTTGCGCGCGGTCTCGTCGAGCGTGATCATGCGATACGCCTCTTGTGGCTCACGCACCCCGTAGTGGCTGCACATCCACAAGCAGATCGACTGCATCAGCTGCGGCGATCCGGCGGCCTCGGTCGCGAACACTTGCAGCGACGCTGCGTCGATGTCGATGTTGAGGGTCTTGCAGCCCAGCGCGGGAATCTGCAGCAGGTCGCGTTTGCTCCAGTAGTCGATGTCGATCGCCATCACGCGGCCGCGCAGCTCCGGCAACGCGCGCACGACGTTATCCGCCTGGTGGGGTACAGACGCGACGCACAGCCGGACGCCACGGCTCGCCGCGTCCTTCAGCTGCTGCGCGACGTCGGCCTGGATCGCCGCAGGGATGTAGTGAAAGTCGTCGAGCAACACGGTCGTCGGCGTGCGCGCGATCTCGGCGACGACCTGCGGCAGACCGCGGCGATTGGCGGTCACTTGCATCGTGTCGGCCTGCGCTTCCGCTTCGAGGTGGCCCGAGCGATGCGTCGCGCCGGTGCCCGAGAAGCCGACCTGCGCGGTGCGCTCGCGCGTATCGGTCTCGGTCTTGGTGTCGATCGAGCTCGTCATCGTCGCGTGCGGCTCGCCGAGCCAATCGAGCACGCGCTCCCACAGCTGATCGGGCGTACGCACCGACGCGCCGCTGACCGTCACGAGGTTGCCCTCGCCGACCACGCGCTGCACGAGCACGGTCTTGCCGGCTTTCGACGGCCCCGAGATCGACGCGATCTGGCCGGTCATCTGCAGCCACTCTCCAAGCAACCGCTCGAGGTGGAGTTGATCGCGCTCGACGTACGTGTAGGTCGGGTAATGCGTCGGCGTGAAGACGTCGTTCAGCAGCATCGCGCCGATACTACGCTTGCTAGTACGGGTAGCGACCGCCCTTCCAGTCCAGAAACTCGCCGCTCTGCGCGAGCGTCGCGCTCTCGATCACGCGCAGCATGCCGCGCACGGATTCGCTCGGCGTGATCGCCGCGTGCGAGCCGCCCATGTCGGTCTGCACCCAGCCCGGGTTGATCACGATCGACGCGATGCCATCGCCGCGCAGATCCATCGCGAGGCTCTTCGACATCATGTTGAGCGCCGCCTTCGCCATGCGATACGCGTAGTGGCCGCCGCTCTTGTTGTCGCCGATCGAGCCGAGCCCCGACGTGACGTGGACGAGCTTCTTGACCTGGCCGCGCATCACGTGCGGCAACAACGCGAGCGACACGCGCAGCGCGCCGAGCGCATCGACGTTGTACGTGGTGAGCGCGTCGGCGAACGAGAAGTCGCGCAGCGACTGGCGATTGCCACCGCCGACGCCGGCGTTGTTGATCACCATGTCGATCGCCGCGTCGCCGAGCTCGGCCGCGAGCGCGCGCACGCTGGCGTCGTCGGCGATGTCGCAGCGGAACAATCGGATCCGCGAATCCGCCGCCTTGTCTTCGTAGACGATCTCTTGCGGTGTGCGGCTGACCGCGTCGACATCGTCGCCGCGTTCGACGAGCTGGCGCACGAGCTCGTGGCCGATTCCGCGATTCGCGCCCGTGACGAGCACTCGCATGACCATAAGTCTACCGCACGATCGATCGGGAGAATTCTCAGCTCGCACGCCGTGCGGTCACGAGCGGCACGAGCCACAGCGCGTAGCCGTTCGGATCGCGAATCGCGTCGATCGTCGCGTCGAACGCGGCGCGCAGCTCGGGTTCGGGCGTACCGACGTGCTCGTGCAGCGCCGGCACGTAGCCGTCGCGCCACGCTTCGAAGATCGCGGCGAACGTCGCGCGCGGCACGCGCAGCGTATCGACGGCGATGTAGTGGATCGCGACGTCTTCGACTCGCACCG
The DNA here is from genome assembly GCA_036490255.1 of Kofleriaceae bacterium. Lineage (GTDB taxonomy): Bacteria > Myxococcota_A > Polyangia > Haliangiales > Haliangiaceae > JABFXX01. The sequence continues at coordinate 5,301 of DASXEF010000402.1, read as the reverse complement.
ACAGCGCGCTCAAGTGCCCCGCGATGTGGCGACCGATGTGCAGATCGGTGCCGGTCGCGCGGGCGAACGCGCGCGGCTGCTCGAACCAGAACTTCGCGAGATCCACGGTCGGCGAGACCGCGTGGATCATCCCGTAGTCCTCGGCGATCACGTGCAGCCGGCCGCCCGGCGCGAGCACGCGCACGAGCTCGCCGAGCACGCGCGGCGCATCGGGGATCGCCTGCAGCACGTGACGGCAGCCGACGAAGTCGAACGTCGCGTCGGCAAACGCGAGCTCGTACGCATCGCCGCGCGCGAACCGCACGCGATCGCCGAGATCGGCGCAGCGCGCTCGCGCGAGCTCGAGACTCGCCTCGACGAGATCGACGCCGGTCACACGCGCCGCCGGGAACAGCCGCGCGATCCGCGACGTGAACTCGCCGGTACCGCAGCCGACGTCGAGGACATTCGCCGGCCAACCGCTCGCGCGCACGATCGGCTCTTCCTGCGGCCAGATCGCTTCGATCTGCGCGGCGAGCGTGCGCACCATCGATTCGTCCGCCATCTGCTTGGCCTGCGGATTACGGTCCATGCGCTCTTATGATCGAGGCGCTGGAAATTCGCAACGTCGCGGTCTTGATCGCCCGCTCGCCCGACGACGTCTATGCGTTCGCGCGCGACGGCGCGAGCTTACCGGCCCAACCCGGCAAGACCGATCGGGCATTCGCCGACGACGCCGCGACGGTCGAGCGCTAGCAGCGCGGCGCCGGCAGTCGCTCGAAGATCCGCATGCCGGCGACGAGCGCCGCGGACTTGTAGCGGCACGTCAGGATCTTCGCGAGCCGCGGAAACGCCTCGGGCGGATACTTCGCGTAGAAGCCGACGTTACCCGGCGAGCCGTCGACGATGAACATCGGCTGGCGCGACGCGAGATCGCTCTCGAGCATGTCCCACGCCTGCGGCACGATGTTCTTCGACGAGTCGAAGCTCGCGTCGGTCTGCGACGGCGTCGCCGGCGACAAGCCGGTCAGGTAGTTCGCGAACACGAAGCGACAGCCGAGCGGGCGATCGGCGTCGAAGTACAGCACCGGCGAGTTGCCCCAGATGCACAGCGATTGCGTGCCCGAGGCATCGTGCGCGTCGAGCCAGCTCACGACGCTCGCGTAGTCGGGATCCGGCTCGCCGGCCGCGCGCATGAGCGCGTCGTGACCGACCGCGAGCCCGAAGAAGATCAACGCGGGGATCGCGAGCGCCGCGACGAAGCCGGCGCGCGTGCGCGCATAGAACCGCGCGGCGACGGGCGCCGCGATCACCGCGAGCGGTGCCGTGATCTGATGAAAGTAGTGGCCGAAGAAGCGACCGCCGACCATCACGGCGAGCACGCTGACGCCGAGCCAGCCGAGCAAGAACCAGCGGCGACGCTCGCGAATCGCGATCACCGCGCACGCGTACAGCGGCGCCGCCGCGATCGCGACAAGCCCGACCCGCAGCGCCATCTGTTCGACCATCGCGAGCTTGCCGCCGGCGTCGATGTACGAGCCGTTGAAGCGGAACCAGAACCACGCCGACGGCCACGCGTGCAGGTGCACGAGCCACGCGACCGCGAGCGCGATCGGAATCGCGGTGCCGACCGCGAGCCACGCGCCGCCGACCGCGATCTTCAGCGGCTCGCGGCGATGCGCGATCACGAGCGCGACGCCGTAGAGCGGCAGCTGGATGCCGGCCTGATACTTGAACAGGATCGCGGCGCCGACGAGCACGCCGGCGAGCAAGAGCTGTCGCCGCAGGTACGCGAGCACGGATGCGCACAGCGGCAGCATCATGAACAGCTCGCAGTTCGCGGCGATCGAGTCGGTGTCGACGAGCGTCGTCGTGAACACGACGTACAACAGCGCCGCGAAGAAGCCGTCGATCTCGAAGCGCCGCGCGATCGCCGCGAGCACGATCGCCGTCGCGAGCACGAAGCCGATGAGCAAGAGATGCAGCGCGAATTGCCCGCCGGTCGGTCCGCCGATCGCCTGCGTCGCCGCGTTCGTGACGTAGATCAGCGGCGGCTTGTGATCGACCACGTCGCGATACAGCGCGTGGCCGGTCAGCATCTCGCGGCCGACGACGCAATACGTCGCTTCATCGTCGGACAGGCACGGCCGAAACAGCGACACCGCGCGCAGCGCGACGCAGAGCCCGAGCAAGAGCCAGAGCTGCCGCTTCGTCATGCCCGACGGCGTCATCTAACGCGCTCGATCGTCCACGGGATGCCTTCGTGCGCTTCGTAGATCGGCCGTCCGACGTACGCGCGCGCGACCTCGTCCGCCGAGGTCTCCGGCGAGACCGACAGGTACAGCACACCGTCGAAGAACGGGCCGTTACGCGCGTAGCGAGTTGGATATTGCGCGCGCACGATCACGATCGCGTCGCGCGGCACGTCGGCGGCGACTTCATAGAGACCCTCGCGCTTCCACTGCTTCGGGATGCGGTCTTGGAGGTACGAGCCGAGCTGAGCGAGGCCGAACAGGATCGCGAGCACGACGAACACGCGCTGGACGATCGTGCCGAACGTGCCGCGGATCGCGTCGCACAACGGCCCGAGCCCGTTCGCGGCGAGTAGCGCGATCGGGATCAGCGTGACCGACAAGTAACGCGTGTGCGGTCCGTCGTCGGGATCGGAGATCATCACGAGCAGCGCGATGCAGAACACGGCGACGACCGCGATCGAAAACCGGCGCATGCGCGCGCCGGCATCGGTCGCATCGATCGCGAACACGCCGAACAACGCCGCGATCACCGTGCCGGGGATCGTCCACTGCAAACAGATCTGACTGAAGATATCGATGTGGTTCCACCACTGCGTCGCGCTGACGAGGTGGTGCCACGACAGCGGATGGGCGGCCATCGACGGGCCGTAGATCGCGGTGAGCGTCGGCTCGTACGCGTGATAGCCGTCGGTGAACGGCGAGCCGAATACGCGCGCCTGATACCACAGGCTGATCGCGACAAACGGTACCGCGCAGAGCGCCGGCACGACCACGGCTCGCCACGACCAGAACACGAGCATCGCGAGCCCGAACAGCAGCGCGTCGGTCGGCCGCACCAAGAACGCGGCGCCGATCGCGATGCCGACGAGCGCGAGCCACGCCGTGCGTTGCGTGATCGACCACGCGGTGACCGCGGCGAACGCGACCGCGAGGCAGAGCATCGTCGACGCGTGTGAATAGAACGACGCGCTGTCGAAGATGAACAGCGGCGACGCACCGAGCACGACGAGCGCGGTCAGCGCCGGCCGCGCGCCCAGCACGCGACGCACCGAATGCCACACGAGCGTGAGGATCGCGACGCCTTCGCACGGCGCGACCAGCCACGGATAGCCGGCGCGCACGCCGAGCGACAGGATCGCCGAGGCACCGGGCGGGTATTTGGAGCGCACGAACGAATCGACCAGGACGTGATCGATTCGCAGCCACGCGGCGTGCTCGGGGCCGACCGCTTTCAGGAAGCCCCTCGCGAACAGCTCCGCCTGGAGCACGACGCTGTACTCGTCGCCGGAGTACGGGAACGCATCGAGCGCGTAGCGCGCGACGATCGCGTAGACGACCCCGAACAGCGCGATCAGGCCGAGTGCGAACGCGGTCCGATCGCGGATCACTTGAACCGGTATTTGAAGAACGCCGCGTACGACGGCAGTGCGTCGGCAAAGCCGATCTTCTTGCCCTCGTCGTAGCCGCGCGACACGTAGTTGACCGGCACTTCCATCGGCGATGCGCCGTTGCGCGCGAGCTTGCACGCGAGCTCGATGTCGAGGTCGAAGCCGTCGCTCTCGAGGTGCAGCCCGTCGAGGCACTCCGTGCGGAACACCTTGAACATCGTGTTGACGTCGGTGATCCGCTGTTGATAGAGCGCGTTGTACGTCTTCGCGAACACGATCTGCGCGAAGTTGAGCAGCCAACCTTTGACCGGCGTCGCGTCGTAGCGCCGCACTTTCCAATCGTCGAGCCCGAGGCTGCGCGAGCCGAGCACGAACAGCGCCTTGTGCTGCAAGATCGGCTCGAGCAGCGCGTCGTAGTCGTCGATGTCGTACTCGAAGTCGGCGTCTTGGATCAGCACGATCGAGCCGGTCACGGCGGCGAGCCCGGTACGCACCGCGTGACCTTTGCCCTGCGGGCGATCTTCGTAGATGACTTTGACGCCGGGCGCGGTCTCGTAGCGCTGCACGATCTCGCGCGTGCCGTCGGTCGAGTTGCTCTCGACGATGATGATCTCTTTGCCGATCCGCAGCTGCTTCGCGATCAGCGCGTCGAGCACCTGCCCGCAGTAGCGCGCCTCGTTGAACACCGGAAACACGATCGACAGCTTCTCGACCGCGACTTCTTGCGCCGCACGGCCGAACACGGCGACGCGATTGCCGGCGCGCACCGGCAGCGGCAGGTCGCGCAATGGCGTCGCGCGAGCGAGCCGAGCGAGGCCGAGCGTCGGCGCGATCCGATCGGCGATATCGCCGATGTGCTGCGCGGTGCGCGTCACCGGCAGCGGATACTGGGTCTTGAGCACGAGGCCGTAGCGCGCGAGCAGCGCGGTGATGTTGCCCGTCGACAAGTACGCTTGCTTGTAGTCGAAGAACGACGGCCAGTAGCGCCGCATCATCCGCGCGGGCAGCGAATCGGCGTTCGTGTACGTCACCGCGAACAGCGTGGTCGCGGGCAGTGCGGCGACGAGCGCGGCGAGCACGCGACCGGGGTCGCTGCACGCCTCGAGCAGCTCGTGGAGGATCACGATCTCGGGCGCGCGCGCGAGCATCGGCGCGGCCCACGCGATGTCGGCATCGATCGCGAGCCGGCGGAACCGATCGTCGTCGACCTCTGCGATCTCGAGCCCGACGCGATCGGCCGACGGCACGCGCGCGAGCTCCGGCAAGTATCGGCCGAGCAGCAGCGTCTTGCCGAGCGAACCGCCGGCGAAGCGCTCGTGATCGCTTTCGAGCCGCTGCAGCAAGTGCTCGAAGTCTTCGGCCATCAGCGCGCGATCGCGCGGGTTCAGCTGTTCGATCGCGAGGTAGTTCGGCGGCGTCTCGCGCGCCGGGTTGACGTACACCGCAGCGCATGCGGCGCAGCGCACGAACCGCACGCCGGCGCGGTGAAACAAGTAGCGCGCGTTGTCCGCCTGACAGGCGGGGCACGCGACGTAGCGGTTGTGCGCGCGCGACGTCGCGACCGCCGACGTCGGCTCGAACTCGAAGCGCGGGGCCACCTGGCGCATCCGGGCGTGGATACCAGGGACGTCGCGGCGATTCCAGTCCGTCGCTCGATCCCGCCGACGATTGCCGGCGGA
>DASXEF010000368.1:0-1911 GCA_036490255.1 Kofleriaceae bacterium | reverse complement strand
ACTGGACCTCGTCGAGCAGGCGCCGGTTGTGCTCCATGAACGCGCCCTTGGTCTGGTACTCGTGGCGAACGAGCGCGTGGGTGATGAAGATCTCGCGGCTCGCGACCGGATCGATCTCCGCGTACGACACGCTGCGGTTCTTCACGATCGGCAAGCCGTACAGCGAAACTTGCAGCTTCGCGACCGCCTGGCCCATGCGCTGCTCCCAGTGCGCATCGCCATAGCTGCGCTTGCACAGCTCGCCGGCGGCGCGCTCGATCCACGCCGGATCGATCTTCGCGACCGTGCGCGCGAACAACTGCGACGTCTCGACGAGCTCGGCCGCCATCACCCACTGCGGCGGCTTCTTCGCCAGCCCCGACGACGGATGGATCGCGAATCGCGTCTGCCGCGCGCCGATGTAGTTGCGGGTCTCGGCGTTCCACATCCCGATCTTGCTGAGCAGTGCCGGCATCACGGCGCGATGCAGCTGCTCGCCCGACGCCGGCTGATCGTTCGGCGCGAATTCCCACTCGCGCATCACCTGGACGATCTGCGCGTGGATGTCTTCCCACTCGCGCATGCGGTTGTACGACAGGAAATTTTCGCGGCACAGCTTGTACATCGCGTTCTTCGAGCCGCGCGCGTCGTGCCAAAATGACCACAGCTTCAAGTAGCCCGCGAAGTCGCTGCCCTCGTCGCGAAACTTCTTGTGCGCCTCGTCGGCCTTCTGCTGCGCGGCGAGCGGGCGCTCGCGAGGATCTTGCAAGCCGAGCGCGGCGGCGATGATCACGACCTCGCGCAACGCGCGCTCGTCGCGACCGCCGAGGATCATGCGGCCGAGCCGCGGATCGAGCGGCAGCCGGCCGAGTTGCTCGCCGATCTTCGTCAGGTGCTCGCCCTCGAGCGCGCCGAGCTCTTCGAGCACGCGATAGCCCTCGTCGACCGCGCGCTTCTGCGGCGGATCCAAGAACGGGAAGCTCTCGATGTCGCCGAGCCGCAACGACTTCATGCGCAGGATCACGCCCGCGAGGCCGACGCGCTTGATCTCGGGATCGGTGTGCGCGGGCCGCGTGACGTAGTCTTGCTCCTCGTAGAGCCGAAAGCAGATGCCGTTCGCGGTGCGCCCGCAGCGGCCTTTGCGCTGATCCGCGCTCGCGCGCGACACCGGCTCGACGAGCAGCTGGGTGACGCCGGTCCGCGTGTTGTAGCGATTGACGCGCGCGACGCCGGTGTCGACGACGTAGACGATTCCCGGAATCGTCAGCGACGTCTCGGCGACGTTCGTCGCGAGCACGACGCGGCGCTGCGGCAGCGACTGGAACACGCGGTGCTGCTCGGCCGACGAGAGCCGCGCGTACAGCGGCAAGATCACCGTGTGCGGCAACGCGCGCTGCTCGAGCTCGGCGATCGAATCGCGAATCTCGCGCTCGCCCGGCAGGAACACGAGCACGTCGCCGCGCGGATCGAGCTCGGTGATCTCGTTGACCGTGTTCGCGACCGCGTCGGCGATGTCGGCTTCGTCTTCGGTGGGCGGCCGATAGAACACTTCGACCGGGAACGTGCGGCCGGAGACTTCGATCACCGGCGCGTCGTCGAAGAACGCGGAGAACCGCTTGGTCTCGAGCGTCGCCGAGCTGACGATCATGCGCAGCTCGGGACGCTTCGGCAGCAGGCGCTTCAAGAACCCGAGCAGGAAGTCGATGTTGAGGCTGCGCTCGTGCGCCTCGTCGACGATGATCGTGTCGTAGCCGCGCAGCAGCGGATCGCTCTGGATCTCGGCGAGCAGAATGCCGTCGGTCATGAACTTGATCGACGACGTGCGCTTGATGCGGTCGTTGAAGCGGATCTTGAAGCCGACCACGTCGCCCAGCTCGGTGCCGAGCTCGCTCGCGACGCGCTCCGCCACGCTGGTCGCCGCGATCCGCCGCG
>DASXEF010000338.1:0-8277 GCA_036490255.1 Kofleriaceae bacterium | reverse complement strand
ATGTCGCTCCGGCGATCGATCGGCTTGCCCTGGCAAAGCTCGGGCGACATGTACGGCGCTTTGCCGGCGATCGATCCGGTGCGCGTCTTCGCCGACGACAGCGCCGGCTTCGCGAGCCCGAAGTCGACGAGCTTCACGCTGCCGTCGTAGCCGATCAAAATATTGCCGGGCGAGACGTCGCGGTGGACCAGGCCGAGCGGGCTGCGGTTCGCGTCGACTTGCTCGTGCGCGTGGTGCAGGCCTGCAGCCGCGGCGGCACCGATCGCGACGACCTGGTCGATCGGCACGAGCGTGTCGAGCTCGCGGACCTTGAGCAGGAGCTTGCGAACGTCCTCGCCGTGGACGTACTCCATCGCGAAGTAGTAGCGGCCGTGATCCTCGTCGATGTCGTAGACCTGGACGATGTTCTGGTGGTGCAGCGACGCGGCGATGCGCGCCTCGTTCAAGAACGCCTGCACGAACCGCTCGTCGCTCGCGAGCTCCGGTCGGATCTGCTTCACGACGACGTGGCGCGTGAAGCCCTCGAGGCCTTTCGCGCGGGCGAGCAGCACGTCAGCGACCGGTCCGGTCGCGAGCTGCTGAAGAATTTCGTAGCGCCCGAGCTGCGTCATTCGCTCGGGCGCGAGCCTAACACCCGCACGCAGATCGCGCAGGTTTCGGGCTAGTTGCAGGGACTAACGCTTGCTGAACTGGAAGCGAGCGCGCGCGGCTTTCTGGCCGTACTTCTTGCGCTCCTTCTTACGAGGATCGCGCGTGACGTAACCCGCGGCCTTGAGCTTCGGACGAAGCTCACCGTCGATCTTCATCAGGGCGCGCGTGATGCCGTGACGGATCGCGCCGGCCTGCGAAGCAATGCCACCGCCTGCGACGGTGCAGTGAATATCGTAGCTCGCGAGCAGCGCGACCTCTTCGAGCGCCTGGCGGATCACGAGGCGTGCGATCGGGCGCGAGAAGTAGTCCTCGTCGCTGCGGTTGTTGATCGTGAACTTGCCCTCGCCGCTGGTGAGCCAGATGCGGGCGACGGCGGTCTTGCGGCGGCCGGTCGCGTAGGTCTTTTGTGCAGCTGCAGTCGCCATATCAGTTCTTGACCTCCAGCACGCGCGGCTTCTGCGCGGCATGGTCGTGCTTGTCTGTCTTGTAGATCTTGAGCTTCTTGATCACGCGCCGGCCGAGCGGGCCTTTCGGCATCATTCCCCAAACGGCTTCGTAGATCGCGCGCTCGGGATCCGTCGCGAGGACGTGCTTCGCGAGCTTGCTCTTGATGCCGCCCGGAAACAGCGTGTGATGGATGTAGACCTTCTTGTCGGGCTTCGAGCCGGTGAGCTGAACAGCTCCGGCATTCAGCACGATCACGAAGTCGCCCATGTCGACGTTCGGCGTGTACGTCGGCTTGTGCTTGCCGCGAAGAACCATCGCGATCTTCGAAGCGAGACGGCCAAGCGTTTGGCCCGCGGCATCGACCACGAACCACTCGCGTTGTGCCTCACCCGCTTCTTTGGTGAGCCAATAGGACTTCTGCGTCATCGTCATGAGTGCGCCTTCGACCTGCTGTGTACGAAAGAGCGGATCGTTTATAGGACCCGCGTTACCCTGTCAAGCTCGGGGGTTGGCGTGGTCTACTGAACGTGGGCGCAGTGTCAGACTCTCATGCGATAGGACAAGCATCGTGCGAGTAGGGTTTATCTCGAAACCAGACAAGTCGGAGGCAGGCGCGCTGCTCGAAGCGCTCGTGCCATGGCTCGTCGAACAGGGCCACGTGCCCGTGATTCCAACGGAAGATCAGCTGTCGCCGCGGGGCGCCGAAATTCTTCCAGAAGAGGCGTTGGGGCCATCGGTCGACCTCGCGGTCGTGCTGGGCGGCGATGGGACCATCCTGCGGGCCGCGCGATTAGTGGCCGAGCACGGCAAACCGGTGCTCGGGATCAACCTCGGCCAGCTCGGGTTCTTGGCGATGTTTTCGCCGGCCGAGGCAAAAGAGGCGCTCGCGGCCGCGCTCGCCGGCAAGCTTCGCCGCGTCGAACGCATGCGGCTCGCGGTCACGTACCGCCGCGCCGGCACCGATCCGATCGTGCGCTACGCGCTCAACGACGCCGTGCTTCACCAAGGCGCGATGGCGCGCTTGATCGACGTCGAAGCGTTCCACGACGGCGATCTGATCTCGGCGTATCGCGCCGATGGTTTGATCGTCGCGACGCCGACGGGATCGACCGCCTACAACATGGCCGCGGGTGGACCGATCGTCGTGCCCGGCCAGGCCGCGATGACGGTCACGCCGATCTGCGCGCACGCGCTGACCAACCGGCCGCTCGTGATCGGCGCGAACGCCGTGCTGCGCCTGCAGCTCGCCGCCGAAGCGCGCGGCGTCATCCTCACCGTCGACGGGCAATGGGCCACGTCGTTCTTACCCGGCGACGTCGCCGAGATCACGCAAGCCGCGCGGCCGCTCGCGCTGTTCGCATCGGGATCGAGCTTCTTCGACGTGATGCGCGACAAGCTGCACTGGGGCGTTCGCACCGATCATCCGAGAACCCAGCGAGGGCCGCGCTGATGTTGAAGCATTTGCGAGCAACCAACTTCGCGATCCTGTCCGACGTCGAGATCGAGCTCGGCTCCGGCATGAACGCGCTCACCGGCGAGACCGGCGCGGGCAAGTCGCTGATCGTCGAGGCCGTCAACTTGCTGCGCGGCGGCCGCGCGTCGGCGGACATTCCACGCGCCGGCGCCGACGAAGCCGTCGTCGAAGCGATCGTTTCGATCCCGCCCGATCTGCGCGCGCGCGTCGCGAGCGTGCTCGAAGGCGCCGGGCTGCCGAGCGGCGACGACGACGAAGTGTTCATCCGGCGCGTGATCGCCAGAGCCAGCCCTGCCGGCCGAGGCGATCCTGGCGGCGCGGGCGATAACGTCGCGCGCGCGGCGAGAGGGCGCTGTTACGTCAACGGCGCGCTGACCACGGCGGCGCGGCTCGGCGAGCTCGGCGCGTTGCTCATCGATCTCTCGGGCCAGCACCAGCACCAGGGCCTCGTCGATCCGGCGCGGCACTTGGAGATCCTCGACGTGTTCGGTGGCGCGGCGGCGGAATCCGCCGCGATGACGGCGGCGTGGGCCGCGCTCCGCGAGGCGAGCGATGGGATCGAGGCGCTCGGCGGCGACGAGCGCGAGCGCGAGGCGCGCGTCGATTATCTCCGCTTCCAGCTCGACGAGCTCGACGGCGCCAACCTCAAGCCCGGCGAAGATGTCGCGCTCGAGGTCGAACGCGCGCGGCTCGCGGCCGTCGATCAACTGCAGAGTGCCGCGCACACCGCCGAAGAGCGGCTGTACAGCGGCGACTCGTCGGCGCGCGATCTGATCGCCGCCGCGGTGCGCGAGGTCGAGCGTGCGATCCGGACCGATCCGACGCTCGCGCCGGTCGGCCGTCAGCTCGCCGAGATCGAGTCGCTGCTCGACGACGCCGCCGATCAGCTGCGCAGCTACGCCGACAAGCTCGAAGGCGATCCCGAGCGGCTCGCCGTGCTCGACGAGCGCATCGAGCTCCTGCGCCGGCTCGTCCGCAAGCACGCCGGCAACATCGATAGGTCCGGCTCGGCTGGACCGCGCGGCACCGCCGCCGGTGGTGCCCAGGTGATCGACGGCCTGATCGCGAAGGCGGGCGAATTGCGCGCCGAGCTCGCCGCGCTCACCGGCCGCGACGCCGCGCTCGCCGATGCCGAACGCACGCGCCAGCGCGCCGAAGCCGCCGCGATCACGGCCGCGGCCGCGCTCACGAAGCTGCGGACGAAGGCGGCGCGCAGGCTCGAGAAAGACGTCGGCGCGGCGCTCGCCGAGCTCGGCATGGCCGCGGCCAAGCTCGGCGTGATCGTCGAGGCGCGTGCACTGGGCCCCAGCGGCGCCGATCGCGTCGAGGTCATGCTGGCGTCGAACAAGGGCGAAGAGCCACGGCCGCTCGCGAAGATCGCGTCGGGTGGCGAGCTGTCGCGCATCATGCTCGCGCTCAAGCTGGCGCTGCGCAGCGCCGACGAGGTCGCGACGTACGTGTTCGACGAGGTCGACGCCGGCATCGGCGGCGCGGCGGCGCAGGTCGTCGGCGCGCAGATCCGCGCGGTCGCCGATCATCGCCAGGTCTTGTGCGTGACGCACTTGCCGCAGATCGCCGCGTACGCCGACCATCACTTTCACGTCGAGAAGACCGAGGTCGCCGGCCGTACCGAGACGCACGTCCGCAAGCTCGCGGGAGCGTCGCGCAAAGACGAGCTCGCGCGCATGCTCGGCGGCAACGCCACGTCGAAGGCAAAGGCCCACGCGGCCGAGCTGCTCGCCGAAGCCGCGCGTGCCGATGCCAAGCGGCCTCGGCTTCGAAGTTGATGTCAGAACGCACCGCCGCGCTTCGCTGCTAGGGTCCGCCACCGATGCGGCTCGCGCTGTTGTGTCTGCTGGTGCCCACCATCGCCGGAGCCGACAACGTCATGATCGGCGGCGCGACCGACGACGCGTTTCCTGAAGACTCCGCGCCGCGACGACTGTCCGCCGGCGTGCAAGTCATCGGCGTGGTCCCGTCATTTAGCGACGCGATGACCGGCGCGCCACAAAGCTTCGGCACGCCCGAACAGCACAAGGCGATGTTCGAGTTCGACGCGCCGCTCGCGATTCGCGTGCTGCCGTGGCTGCGCGCCGTGCCGCTCGTCGGCGTCGCCGATTTCACGCTGGCGTGGAACGACACCTGTCAGGTGCTGGCGCCGTGCATGCACACCGTCGATCAGTACGCGATCATGCTCGGCGCGGGCGTGCAGGCGTTCTATCGACGCGGCGGCTGGGAAGGCTACGTCGACCTCACGTTCCGCGCGCCGGTTCCGATCGGCAGCTCGAACTCGACGTTCTTCTCGCAGTCGGGGTCGTACGACGGCTCGATCGACGGCGGAGAGTCGGTCGCGCTCGGTGTCGGCATCGCGCGCCGCGCCGACGCGACGCGATTCTTCGCCGGCCTTGGCTACATGCGCACCGTCGTCGCGTTCGACGCGAGCGACCTCGGGCTCTCGGAGAGCGGCGGCGGTCTGTATTTCTCCGGCGGCATCTCGCAGTGGTGAGCGAGTCCTAGTCCCACGATCGAATGTCGTCGCGCGTCGCCTCGCGGTGATCTTCACCGAACGACGCCGCGCCGAAATTGATGTCGTCGCGCGGCGCGTCGGTGCCGCAGTACATCTTGTAATCGGTGCCCCACGGATCGGCCGGCGGCGCGCTCGATAGCGAGATCTGCGCGAGGCTATCGGGGCAGCGTTCGCTCGGATGCTCGACGAGCCACGTCGGGTAGTCCTGCTCGGCGTAGCGATGCACGGTCATCCGCGCCACGTTGCGCTCCGAGCTGCGATAGTGCGCCATGATCTTGGGCCCGACGACGAGGCCCATGACGAGCGCGATGATGGCGAGCACGATCATGATCTCGAGCATGGTCATGCCCGCGTGACGGCGACGGCGTGTTTGCATGCCGCCGCGTTTTGCCAGTCAGAGGCCAACGCACAAGCAGGCGTAATCGCGACGGCGCGGTGCGCCGATGCTGCCAAGCTGACAGCGCGGGTGTCGCGACGCGTGCCGATTACGACGTCGGCTTGCGCGCGGGCTGTGTGCGACCGGTCGACTTGCGGTGCTTGACGCCGTCGTGGCCGGAGTAGTCGGTCCAGCGATAGCTCGGTTCGCCGGGCGCGCGGAAATCGACGTGGATGAACTGGCTCGTCGGATAGAGCCCGATGCCCATGCCGCCGGCGTCGAGTGACTCGGCGAACTTGTACATCTCGCCGATCGACACGCCGGGGATGCGGATGTCCATCGCCGACGCGTGATAGTGCCGGCTCGAGTTGCGCTCCGCGAAGCGGAAGCCCGACACGAGATTGATCTGCTTACCGAAGTGGTCGTAGATGCGCGACAGCTGCTCGTAGAGCTCGCGGCGAACCGCGCGAACCTCGCCCGTGCGCACGCAACGGAACATGTCGTCGAGCTTCGCGAGCGAGTCTTCGTCGAACGTGCCGTCGGCCTTGTAGATGTTGACGTGGACCGCTTCGCCGAGGTTCTCGGCCTTGAGATCGATCTCGCCCGATGGCTTCGCGAGCGGCTCGGTGCGCAGCGTCGACTGCGCGGCGTTATGACCGCTGAACGCGACGGACTTGTGCTTGGCCTTGGTCTTGGGGCCCGCCGATGCGACCGTGGCGAAGCAAAGCGCCGCCACGACGATGACACCGATCCGTCGCATGAGCAGCGAAGCTAATCGGCAAGGGAGATCGATCTCAACTAAAGAACTCCCGAAATGTGAAAATTCACGGACGTATGTTCAGGTAGTTGGAGCTGCAACGAACTTCGGCAGGCTCACTCCCGGCAACGGCACGTGAACGAGCTCGATGCCGATCTGCTTGGCGATCTCGAAGATCCGATCGTCGCGATAGAACTCGCCGAAGCAGATCCGCTGGACGCCGGCGTTCGCGAGCTGCTTGAAGCACGACCAGCACGGGCTCGCGGTCACGTAGGTCGTCGCGCCATCGATCATCACGCCGTTCTTCGCGGCCTGGATGATCGCGTTCGCTTCGGCGTGGATCGTCGCGACGCAGTGGCCTTCTTCCATCATGTGCCCGACGTCCGAGCAATGCGGCATGCCGCGGATCGAGCCGTTGTAGCCGGTCGACAAGATCGTGCGGTTCTTGACCAGCACGGCACCGACGAACTTGCGAGGGCAGGTCGACCGCGTCGCGACGACCTGCGCGATGCTCATGAAGTAGTCGTCCCACGACGCGCGCTCGGGATGCTCCGCCATGCGCACGAGTCTATGACGTTGTATGGTCCGCGTCCCGTGTCCAAGTACAAGGAGACCGTGATCTTGCCGGAGACGGCGTTCCCGATGCGAGGAGATCTCGCGACGCGGGAGCCCGAGATCCTCAAGGAGTGGAACGACGCGCGACTGTACGAGCAGATCCAAGCAGCTCGGTCAGGTGCACCGCTGTGGATCCTGCACGACGGGCCTCCCTATTCGAACGGGCACATTCACTACGGCCACATCCTCAACAAGATCTTGAAGGACGTCGTCGTCAAGTCGCACTCGATGATGGGCCTGCGCGCGCCCTATATTCCGGGTTGGGATACGCACGGCCTGCCGATCGAGCTCGCGGTCGAGCGCGAGCTGAAGGGCAAGCGCGACGGCATGTCGGCGGCGCAGATCCGCCAGGCGTGCCGCGACTACGCGCTCAAGTTCGTCGCGATCCAGCGCGACGAGTTCAAGCGGCTCGGCATCCTCGGCGATTGGGACCATCCCTATCTCACGCTCGACAAGACGTACGAAGGCGCGATCGCGCGTGCGCTCGCGAAGTTCACGCGCGACGGCTTCTTGTATCGCGGCAAGAAACCGGTCGTGTGGTGCCCGACCGATCGCACCGCGCTCGCCGAGGCCGAGATCGAATATCACGATCACGTTTCGCCGTCGGTCTACGTGCGGTTTCCGCTCGTCGACGGTTACGCCGGCAAGCCGGCATCGCTCGTGATCTGGACGACGACGCCGTGGACGCTGCCGGCGAACCTCGCGATCGTCGCGAACCCGACGTTCACGTATCTCGCGATCCCACACCACGGCGAGCACGTGATCGTCGCCAAAGCTCTCGCCGAGAGCTTCTCGGCGGCGACGAAGCTCCCGCTCGACGGCGCGGTCGAGATTTCTCCCGCCGAGATACGTGCGCTCGAAGGTGCGCGCTATCGCCATCCGTTCCTCACGAAACCGATCGTCGAGAATGCGTGGCGGCTGTGGTTCGCCGACTACGTCACCGCCGAAGCCGGCACCGGGCTCGTCCACACCGCGCCCGGGCACGGCGCCGACGACTACAAGACCGGCGTCGCGCACGAGCTGCCGGCGTATGCGCCGATCGACGATCGCGCGCGCTACATCGACGGCATCGCGCTCGAAGGCAACGGCGAGCCCGTCGTGTTGACCGGCAAGTCGACCAAAGAAGCGAACCCGATCATCACGCAGCACCTGTTCGACACCGGCTACTTGCTCAACCAGCCGGGCGAGACGCTCAAGCACTCGTACGCGCACTGCTGGCGCTGCAAGAATCCGATTGTCTATCGCGCGACGCCGCAATGGTTCATCGCGATGGATCACCACGAGTTGCGGCAGAAGGCGTTGCAGCAGATCGACGACACGACGTGGGTTCCGCCGTGGGGCCACGATCGGATCTACGCGATGATCGCGAACCGGCCCGATTGGGTGCTGTCGCGCCAGCGGCTGTGGGGCACGCCGATCCCGGTGTTCTA
>DASXEF010000319.1:0-1562 GCA_036490255.1 Kofleriaceae bacterium | reverse complement strand
GACGAGATCCGGCTTGAAGAACTCCATCCGGCGCAGGTGCTGGATCAGGCGCGTGTGCGACTCGGCGAGCAGCGTGATGTAGACCGCGCGATCGCCGCACGCGGCGCGGTGAAAACAGATCTGATTACCGAGGATGGTCTTGCCCGAGCCGGGTGCGCCCTCGACGATGTAGACCCCGCCGCGAAACAGTCCACCGTCGAGAATCACGTCGAGCCCGGGCACACCGGTTTCGACGCGATTCATTGCTCGGCTATCGGTCATTCGCGCATCTAACCACGTGGCAGGACGACACTGAAGCGCGCGCCACCGCCGGCTGCGTTCGTCGCATGGATCTGTCCACCCATCGCCGTCGCCAATGTCTTCGCGATGAACAAGCCGACGCCGAAGCCACCCGAGGTGCGCGATCGGCGGTGGTCGAAGCGATCGAACATGCCGGGCAGCTCCGCGTCGGAAATGCCGGGACCGTGATCGCGCACCGACAGCTCGATCACGTCGCCGTGTTGCACGAGCGCGATCTCGACCTCGTCCCCGACGCCGTAGCGAATCGCGTTGCTGACGAGGCTCGTCGTGATCTGCGCGAGCCGCAGGCGATCCCAAACGCCGACGACTTGCGCGGGCACGCTCGCGACGAGCTCGACGCCGCCGGCCGCCGCTTGGCGCGTGAGCTGAGCGACGACATCGCGCACGATCGACGCGAAGTCGCAATGCGCGAGCTCGAGCTCAAGCTTGCCGTCGCGCAGCTGCGCGACCTCGGTCACGCGATCGACGGTCGCGACGAACTTGCGGAGGTTGCGGGTCAGCAGCGCGGTCTTGGTCGCGATCTGCTCGGGCGTCATCGCGGCACCGAGCGCCTCGAATTGCTCGGCGAGCAGGATCAGGGGTGCGACATTGTTGCGAAGCTCGTGGCTCACCGCGGCGATGAAGTTGTCGCGGGCGGCGAGGGCGTCGGCGAGCTGTTGGACCGTGTCGATCGAGCCGGAGTCGGTATCCCGGGTCGGCGAACAAGCGGCTTGAACAACAACTTCACCCATCGCGCTCTCGCCGACATTTACAAAATTCGCTCCAAGTGAGACCCGTCCGCTACCCCAAATTCCGCGGCTCTCCGTGCGTCTGCGCTCGATCGGGCGCCGTCGACACGATCGATCAGTGATTCGCGAGGCGCAGCAAGATCTTGACGATGGTCACGATCCGGTGCCGCTGCTCGGGAGCGAGCCCGGCGATCTCGCGGGCCAGCCCGGCGATGGCTGCGGGAATCTCGTCGTGCGTCGCGGTGGCGCCGGTGCTGGCTCGAAACCGAACATCGAGCACCAGGCCCAGGCCGTCCTCGGCGATCGCGCGGAGCGTGCTGAACGGGACGTCGCGGGTCCCGCGTTCGATCTCGCTGACGTACTTGCCGACGATGCCCGCCCGTCGGCCGAGCTCGGCCTGAGTCAGCGCGGCGGCCGATCGGCACGTGCGGATCAGCGCGCCTAGTTTGCGGAGACCATCGTCGGGCATTGCCACCGTGAGTCGGCCGACCCGCGCGTCCGTGTATCCACCTACAGTGGAGCGCTTCTACCCGT
>DASXEF010000032.1:0-2131 GCA_036490255.1 Kofleriaceae bacterium | reverse complement strand
CACATGCCGGTTGTTGCTCCGCCGCCGCCCGCGTTCGTGCAAGCCGTCGAGAAGCAGCTCGCGGGGACGCAGATGCATGTCGTCGACTGGTGGGCCGACGACCTCGACGGCGATCACATCCCCGAGTCGATCGCGCTGGTCTGCGACGACAGCGTCGGCGAGTACATCGTGCAACGCGGCATCCAGCTGCTCGAGCTCCCCGGGCCGTTCGACGGCCGCAATCCGTGTCCGGATGTCGCGACGCCTCCCGCGTGGCACGTCGAGCACGCCGGCACGATCAGCTTCGCGCAATCCGTTCATCACGGCTCGATCGGCGAGACCTACGCGATCCGCGGCGGCGTGCTCGTCGAGCTCCGACTGCACTCCGACGGCTTCGACGTCGGCAGCGACGGCGACACCGGCGAGGTCGATGACGACGACTACGAAACGCTGCGATGGTCGCAGCGCATCACGCCGCCGCACCGCAAGGCGACCGTGCGGTCGGGCCCGATCGCGATCGTCACCGACGACGTGCAGCGCGCGACAAAGCTGGTCGGCGCCTCGACGCTCGCGGTGACGCGCGACGATGGCCACGGCGAGTTCCTGCTCCACATCCACGCCGACCGCGAGCTCGCGATTCGCTCCGATCGCACGGTGCACCTCGGGCCCGGCGACAGCGAGCTTCCCGTCGAGCAGGTCGGCGAGCTCGATATCGCCGCCGCCGGCACGATCATCCACGTGCACCTCCAGCCGATCCCCGAAAACGGCGGCTATCCGCCCGCGCAGCCCTAGGCTATTTCGATGACGTCTCTGATCGAGCCCGAGCCCAAGCCGAAGGCTGGAGCCCGAGCCCGGATCTTCCTCGGTTCCACGAGGTGCTTCGTTTCGGATAACAGGTTCGAATTTCGGGCTCGGCGGACGCGCGATCGGCATTGGCCCTAGTCGCTCACCCACGCGCCTTGAAACGTCACCGTGATGTAGCCGGTCGCGGCCGAGCCGGCCCAGCTCGACAGATTGCCGCCGATCGACACCGCGAGGCTCGTGCCGCCGGTCGAGGTCGTCGAGCCGCTCGTCACTTCGAGCACCGCGGTACCGCCGTCGACCGGCACGGTGCACGTGTCGATGCCGTCGAGCATCGCGGTCGCGCTCGACGCATCGCCGCGACTGTCGGTGTCGAGCTGGATGTCCTCGAATACGAGCGCGCAGCCGTCGGAGCCGAGCTGCATCGACGCGTCGCCGTCGTCGATCGTGGTGAGCGGCGCCGCGCCGGCGAGGCCGTCGCTGTTGCCGGTGATCGTCGCGGTGTACGAGCTCTCGCCCGGATACACGCCGTTGAACAGCTCCTCGGCCTGGTCGGGATAGCAGCCGGCGAGCACGACGAGCGAGAGCGAAACGATGCGCATGTCTCGATCTACGCCGGCGAGCCGTGCGGCAAGCCAAGCTTCACGCAAGCTTAGATGAAGAGCCGATGATGCCGTCACGCTCGCGCGGCTCGCGCGTTGACGTTGCATGGAGCATATTTCGGTCCGCCAGCGCGGCCAGCTCGCGCCGATGGTCGCGGTCTCGCTGCTCGTCGTGGTCACGCTCGCGAGCGCCGGTGCGACCGCGATCGCGATCCATCACCGGCCGAGCCCCGCCGAGTTGCGCGCCGCCGCGCAACGCGCGCAGGTCATCGAGCGGCGTGTGCGGATCGCCGAGCTCGTCGCGCAGGGCGATCACTGCACGCCGGCGCTCGCCCACGAGCTCGCGCGTTCGCTCGTCTTCGACGGCCGCTCGGCGCGCGCGTACGCCGACGACTACGAAGCGCGCTGCGGCATCGATCCCGCGATCGAGCACTGGCGCGACGCGCCGATCGTCGCGGCCGCGCGCTATTCGATGCCGTATTTTTCGAGCTTGTAGTAGAGCGCGCTGGTCTTGATGCCGAGCAGGCGCGCCGTCTCGGTCTTGACCTGGTTTGCCTTCGCGTAGGCTTTCAAGATCAGCTGGCGCTCGAGATCATCGAGGATCTCGGGCAGCGACAGCTCGCGCGGCACGGCGAGCCGATCGTCTTCGGCGCCGCCTTGCAGGAACTGCGGCAGCGCAGCGGGCAGGATCTCGTCGCCTTCCGCGAACACGAGCGATTGCTCGATCGCGTTCTCGAGCTCGCGCACGT
>DASXEF010000267.1:0-3561 GCA_036490255.1 Kofleriaceae bacterium | reverse complement strand
CAAAACCGAAGCTCGTGTCGACGAGGACGAAGCGTCGAAGCGAATCGTGTCGCATCGGCGCTCGCTTTAGTCCGTCCCTCCGACCACTAATCATCTCGCAGGCTTCCGCGGTCGAAGTTGCGTTAATGGACTACGTCCCTCCGACGATGGTTTCGGCGAACGGATGCGACGGCATCGTCGAGTCCGCGACAGTCGCGCTGCCGGGCATGATGACCTGCACTTCCGACAACGGCACGTTGGGCACGACGGCTCTGGGCTGATAGCTGGTCCACCACGCGACCGCGTGCGTGTCGCTCCAATCGTATTGCGGCGGGATCGGAATCGCGCGCAGCTGCGCGGCGAGCACGCGCGCGTTTGCCGGGCGCATCTCGGGATCTTTCGCGAGGCACGATGCGAGCACGGCCTCGAGCTCTGGCGGAAACCAGCCGCGCATCTGATCGGCGAGCCGAGGCAGCCGCTCGTTGATGTGGCGGTTGAGCAGCTTGGCTTCGCCGACGTCGCGCGAGAACACTTCGCGACCGGCGAGCAACCACCACGCGCAGCAACCGAGCGCGTAGAGATCGGCGCGACCGTCGAGCTCCATGCCGAGGATCTGCTCGGGCGCCATGAAGCCCGGCGTGCCGAGCATCGCGCCGACCTGCGTGAGCTTGCCGGTGTCGGGAAAATTTTGCGACGATTGTGCGGGCCGCTGCGTCGGCTCGCCGAGCGTCGACACGATGCCGAAATCGAGCAGCTTGACGATGTCGAGCTCGTCGGCGGCGCGGCTGAGAAATAGATTTGGCGGCTTGATGTCGCGATGGAGCATGCCCGCGTCGTGCGCTTCGGCGAGCGACGCGCATGCCTGGATCATCATGTTGATCACGCGCGTCGCCGGTTGCGGGCCGTAGCGCACGACGACCGATTCGAGATCGAGCCCGTCGAGCAGCTCCATAACGTAGTAGAAGACGCCCTCGGCGGTGACGCCGTAATCGAAGATCTCGATCGTGTGGCGCGATCGCATCGATGCGAGCGTCTGCGCCTCGCGGCGAAACCGTTCGCGGATCTCGTTGACCGACTGCGGATCGTGCAGCGCCTCGGCGCGGATCAGCTTGATCGCGGCGGAGCGCGCGAGCAGGCGATGCTCGGCGCGCCAGACTTCGCCCATGCCGCCGGTACCGAGCTTCGCGACGAGCCGATAGCTACCGAGCTCGCGAGCGCGCGCTTCGGCGTGACGGGCTTCGGCGCGCGATGCCGCGACCTGACGGCGCATGCGCACGAGGTTCCACGCCAGCACGAGCGCGAGTGCGACCGCGATGCCGAGCGCGCCGCCGCTCGCGATCACGCTCGACTTCTCGAGCGCGTGCGTGGGGCCGAGCAGCGTCGCCTCGGGAACGACCGTCGCGACAAACCAATCGAGCGGCGCGGCGATGCCGGCGCGCTTGCCGCCGATCGGCGCGATCGACGCCAGGAACGCGCCGTCGTTCGTCGGCAGCACCGCGAAGTGCTGCGCGTCGCTCGGTGCGAGCGCGAACAGCGCGTCGAGCGCGGGATCGTGAATGTCGGCGCCGCGCAGCAACTTGTCGGTCACCGGCAGCGACTTGCCGGCGGGATACGCGAGCACCGTGCCGTCGCGCGTGAACACCAGCGAGCGCGCTTGATCGAGCGCGGGCCGCGCGACGAAATCCGACAGCGCGCCGACGTCGAAGTCGACGGTGAGCACCGCGAGCAACGCGCCGTCGGCCGAGAACAACGGCTCGGCGCACGTGATGCCGGTCTCGTGGCTGCGGAAGAACGTGTACGGCTGGGTCCACACGCGCTGCTTCGCCTTCGTCGCGAGCTGGTAGAAGCCGCGCGTGCGTGGGTCGTAGCTCGTGTGCTCGCGCTTCGTCGCGACGAGCCCGCCGTCCTTGACGACGAACCACTGCGCGTCGCCGCCGGGCGACGACTCCTGCACCGCGAGCGAGTTGTCGGGTTGGAGCTGCACGCCGCGAAACGTGCCGTCGGGAAAGCTGATGCTGAGGAATGCGACGCCGGGGCGGCCCACCATCAGATCGAACAGGCGCACGCCAACATCGGCGAGCGGCCGTTGCGGATCGGCGAGCACGCGTAGCCGTTCGATCAGCGGTGACGCTTGGTCGAGCGCGAACGCGACGTCGGCTTGGATCGCGTTCGCCTGCTCGGCGAGCTGGTGGCGCGCCATCGAGTCGCTCGCGTTGCGCGTCGCCGATCGGCCGACGAGCAACACGACGAGACCGACCACGATCACGAGCAGCGGCAGCGTGATGATCACGCCGATCGGCGACGCGAGCGCGCGCGCGATGCGAACCGGTCGCGCCTGATCGGCGGTGTGCTTAATCGCGCGATTCATAAACGCGTTGGGCTGGCAGCTCGAAGGCGGTGAGAAAGCCGCCCTTGCCGCATGCGGTGTCGAGGCCGACGCACGCCGGACCGGCCCACAGATCGGCGGGATCGTCGGGCGTGTGCGTCGAGAGCTCGTTGGGTAGCGTGATCGTCGTCGTATGACCGAACACGACGAGCTTGCCGCGATAGTTCTCGAAGAAGTCGCGGTCGCGCAGCCAGAGCAGCGCGCGCGGCGGATTCACGAGCGACGGATGCGGGAACTCGGTGCCGACGCGCTTGATGCCGGCGTGGACGTAGATCGCGTGATCGTCCTCGTAATACCAGGCGAGCTGCTTCATCCACGCGACGACATCGGGTGGGAAAAAGCTGCCGGCGAACATCGCGGCGAACTCCTCGGGCGCTGCCATCTCGTCGGGATCGGGCAGCGGACCGCCGACGAACGAGCGATACGTCTCGAGGCAGCCGTTGCCGCGCGGCGCGATGAACTCGGGCCAACCGGTCTCGACGACTTGCAGCCACGCGTCTTCGTGGTTGCCGCGCAGCAGCACGACCTTCGCCGATGTCGTGATCGACATCTCGCGGATCCAGCGCACGACGCCCGCCGAATCGGGCCCGCGATCGATGTAGTCGCCGAGGAACACGAGCGTGTCGGTCGGCATCAACGCGGGCAAGCGCGCGAACAGCGTCTCGAGTGCGCCGAGATCACCGTGAATGTCGCCGATCGCGAACGTGCGGCCTGCCACCCGCGAATCTTACATCACAGCTCGAACGCGCCACCGCCGAGGTCGATCACTTCGCCGGTGACGAAGATGTTGCGATCGGTATCGACGTGCAGCCCCAAATGTGACGGCCGGTCGATCAGCTCGCCTTGGTGCAAGGTCTCGCGCAGCGGCAGTGCACGGCCGGTCACGACGTAGTAGCCGCCGAGGTTCGCGCACGCCGAGCCGGTCGCCGGATCTTCGACGACCGAGCCGCGCTGGGTGAAGAAGAAGCGGACGAGCAGATGATCGGCTTCGCGCGCGACGACGTACGCCATCGACTCGCGATCGTCGCGCTTGGCGTGCTTGTACAGCAGCTCCGGGTTCGGCTTCGCCGCGCGCACGTGCTCGGACGAGTTCAGCGGAATGACGAGCTGGCGCGAGCCGGTATCGACCCACAGCGGATCACCCGCGACCGCGTCGGCGGGCAAGCCGAGCATCGCGGCGAGCTGCTCGCGGCTCG
>DASXEF010000186.1:0-1979 GCA_036490255.1 Kofleriaceae bacterium | reverse complement strand
TCACGATCAACACCGTGACGCCTTCGCGGTTGATCTCTTTGAGCAGATCCATGATCTCGCCCGACGTGGTCGAGTCGAGCGCGCCGGTCGGCTCGTCGGCGAGGATCATCCGCGGCTTGCCGATCAGTGCGCGTGCGATCGCGACGCGCTGCTTCTGACCGCCCGACATCTCGGCCGGCGTGTGATCGGCCCAGTCGCGCAGGCCGACGCGATCGAGGTACTGCATCGCGGTCGCGTTGCGCTTGCGCCGCGTCACGCCCTGGTAATAAAGCGGCAGCGCGACGTTCTCGAGCGCGGTCTTGAACGGCAGCAAGTTGAACGACTGGAACACGAAGCCGATGAAGCGGTTGCGATAGTTCGCCGACTTGCGCTCGGTCAGGCCTTTGATCAGCGTGTCGCCGATCCAGTATTCACCGGAATCGTAGTCGTCGAGGATGCCGAGGATGTTGAGCAGCGTCGACTTACCGGAGCCCGACGCGCCCATGATCGCGACCATCTCGCCTTCGCCGATCTCGAGATCGACGTCGCGCAGCACGTGCAAGCTGTGCGTCGCGATGCGGTAGTACTTGTTCAGCTTCGACAGGCGCAGCACGGTTTGCGAGTAGCAGGCTAGCGCTGGTTTCGCGTCGGGCCAAGATGCGACCGTCGTGCGACACGTGCGACATTACAGTGTATTTAGCGCTTCCGTGACCGCTTCGGGCCGCGCCGGCGCGATCACGAGGACGCCGTGGTCGCCGTGAAGCTCGCACGCGGGCGCGTTGTCACAACGATCGAGGCAATCGACCGGCTGCCAGGTGACGGCGGCGTGCTTGCCGATCAGCGCGTCGATCAGATCGAGCGCGCCGTAGCGCTGGCAGTTGCCGGCGCAGATCTTGAGCGCGATCTTCGCCGGCGGCGCGATCGTCAGCTCGGTCGCGAGCGCGACGGCGGCGACGTAGTGGCTCGTCGGGCGACCGCGATCTTCGGCGAGCTCGATCACGTCGGCGAGCTGGACGACGTCATCTTTCGCGATGTCCTCGAGCTCGAGGCCCATCGAGGCGAGCCGGCCGAGCTCGATGTCTTCGTGCGTCGGCGAGCGCGTGGGGACCTTCGTCATGCGAGGCGGTATACACCGGCGGCAAGTCCGTCGCGCACCGCGCGCTCGGCGTATAACGGCGTTCGTGCTTACCGTCCATCACCTCGAGAGCTCTCGGTCGCAACGCGTGCTCTGGCTGCTCGAAGAGCTCGGCGTCCCCTACGAGATCAAGCTCTACAAGCGCGATCCGAAGACGCTGCTCGCGCCGCCGGAGCTCGCCAAGATCCATCCGCTCGGCAAGAGCCCGGTGATCACGGACGACGGCGAGACGATCGCCGAATCGGGTGCGATCCTCGAGTACATCGCCGACAAGTACGGCGGCGGCAAGCTCGTCCCCGCGAAGGGCACGCCGGCGTACGCGACGCATCGCTACTTCATGCACTACGCCGAGGGCTCGTTGATGCCATTCCTCGTCATGCGCATCGTGTTCAATCGCGTGAGGGTTGCCGCGCCGTTCCTGGTGCGGCCGATCGCAAAGGCGATCGCGAACAACGTCGAGAAGCAGTTCATCACGCCGAACCTCGACAAGCACGTCGCGTTCCTCGACGGCGCGCTCGCGAAGTCGACGTGGCTAACCGGCGACGAGCTGACGCTCGCGGATATCCAGATGAGCTATCCGCTCGAAGGCATCGCGACGCGCGTGCCGAACGCGCCGAAGCGGATCAAAGACTGGGTCGAGCGCGCGAAGGCTCGACCGGCGTACAAGGCTGCGGAAGCGAAGGGCGGGCCGGCGATGGGTGTCGAGGACTAGCTCCAATGCCGATCACATAAGCGCAACCGATCGAAATCGATCGTCTTTCCGTCGAGCCCGAGCCCGAGCCCGAGCCCGAAATCGGATCTTCGGATCGAGAACCCAGACGACCCCATGCTCGACGAGCGGAAGATCGGGCTCGGGCTCCAGCCT
>DASXEF010000126.1:0-4332 GCA_036490255.1 Kofleriaceae bacterium | reverse complement strand
ACACGATCCCGAATCGGCGGTGAGGATCACGTTGCTCGGCAACAGCGGCGACAGCTCGTGAAACACGCGCTGCGGATTGATCGGCTTGGCCTCGACCATCGCCTGCTTGACGCGATCTTCCTCGGAGTCGTCGATCCAGCTCTTGATATCGGCGCGCCATTCGCCATCGGTCTTGTGCTCGAGCAGCGGGATCAGCGCGCGCATCGTCGCGGCCGCGTCGCCGTGCAGGCTGACCTCCATCGGATAACGCAGCGACAGCATCCGCGGCTGGAGATCGATCTGGACGCCGCGTGCGTTGCCTTGTTTCGGCAAGAACTCGGCGTACGGAAACCCCGAGCCGATCATCAGAAACGTGTCGCACTTCTCCATCAGCTTGTCGCTCGCCTCGGTGCCGAGCAGGCCGATCGAGCCGGTGACGAACGGCAGGTCGTCGGGCAGCACCGCTTTGCCGAGCAGCGCCTTCGCGACGCCGGCGCCGAGCACGTCGGCGATCGCGAGCACTTCTTCCGACGCGTCCAGCGCACCGGCACCGACGAGCATCGCGACGCGCTTGCCGCTGTTGAGCACCTCGGCGGCGGTGTGCAGGTCGCGATCGGACGGCACGATCACGCCGTGATGAAAGCCGACGCCCGACAGCGCCATGTTGTGCTCGTGCGGTGGCGTGTCGACACCGTCGAGCTCTTGCACGTCGTTCGGCACGATCACGCACGTCACCGTGCGCTCGGCGTACGCGATGCGCATCGCGCGATCGATCAGGTGGCGCGCCGCCGCCGGGTGCATGCACGTGTGCACGTACTCGTGCGCGACGTCTTTGAATAGCGACTGCAGATCGACTTCTTGCTGATAGTCCGAGCCGATCGCGCTCGTCGCCGATTGGCCGACGATCGCCACGACCGGCTGATGATCGAGCTTCGCGTCGTAGAGCCCGTTCAATAGATGGATCGCGCCGGGCCCCGACGTCGCCATGCACACGCCGACCTCGCCGGTAAATTTCGCATGACCGCACGCCATGAACGCCGCCATCTCTTCGTGACGGGTTTGAATGAAGCGCAGGTTGTCGCCCGCGCGCTGGATCGCACCGACGAGCCCGTTGATGCCATCGCCGGGATAGCCGTAGATCCGCCGCACACCCCACGCGTAGAGCCGCTGCACCATGCAATCGCTGACGGTCTGCTTCGCCATGACGCGATGGGTTGCAGCGCACATGCCACGCGCGAGCTGGCGCGGCAGCTGCACGATCGCGTCGCATGAAGCGCGTCGTCGTGATCACGGGAGGCACAGCAGGCGTCGGCCGAGCCACGGCGCGTCAATTCGCGCGCGAGGGCGCAGCCGTCGCAGTTTTGGCGCGCGGAATCGACCGGCTCGATGCCACGGTCGCCGAGATCAATGCGCTCGGCGGCACTGCGCTCGGTATTCCAACCGACGTCGCCGAGGCGGATCAGGTCGAAGCGGCCGCGGACCGCATCGAAGCCGAGCTCGGCCCGATCGACGTGTGGATCAACAACGCGATGACGACCGTGTTCGGCCCGGTCGAGTCGATGACGCCGCGCGAGCACGCACGCGTCACCGACGTTTGCTATCACGGCTACGTCTGGGGCACGCGCGCGGCGCTATCGCGCATGAAATCGCGCGGCCGCGGCACGATCATTCAAGTCGGCTCGGCGCTCGCGTATCGCTCGATCCCGCTGCAATCGGCGTATTGCGGCGCCAAAGCGGCGATCCGCGGCTTCACCGATTCGCTGCGCAGCGAGCTGCTGCACGATCAGATCGCGATCGACGTCTGCATGGTCCAACTGCCGGCGGTGAACACGCCGCAGTTCGGCTGGTGCGAGAACAAGCTCGACAAGCAGCCGCAGCCCGTGCGGCCGATCTTCGAGCCCGAGGTCATCGCGCGCGCGTTGCACCGGATCTCGCTCGAGCCGCGCCGCGAGGTCTATCTCGGCTGGTCGGCGATCCAGGCGATCCTCGGCACCGAGATCGTGCCCGGGTTCGCCGATCACTATCTCGCGAAGCGCGGCTATACCGGCCAGCTCACCGACGAGGCCAAGCGCGACGAGCCGACGAATCTGTTCGCGCCCGTGCTCGGCGATCACGGCGCGCGCGGCTCGTTCGTGGCGCGCAAACGCGATCCGATCGCCGCGATCGCGACGCGGATCGGTGCCGCGGGCGTGCGCGCTGTCGCCGCGGCGGCGCTGGTCGGGCTCGTCGTGCTCGCGACACGCGCGCTCGGTCGCGCCTGAGGCATACTGCCGGCTTGATCTGGTTCTGGGTCCTAACGATGGTCGCGATCGACGGCGCCGCCGGGCTCGCCGGTGCGGTGCTGCCCGAGTCGTGGCTCGAGCGCTATCGCTCGCCGCTGCTTGGCTTCGCGACGGGCGCGTTGCTCGCGTCGGGGCTCGGCGAGCTGTTGCCGGATTCGGTCGGCGCGATCGGGCCGTGGGCCTTCGCGTACGCCGGCGCATCGGCGGCGCTGCTCGTCGTCGTCGAGCGCTTCTTCGCGCGGCGTTCGCGACAGCACGGACCGGTCGCGCCGGTCGCGTTGCTCGGCTCGGATGCGCTGCACAACATCGGCGACGGCATGGCGATCGCCGCGGCGTTTCTGACGTCGACGCACCTCGGCATCGTCACGTCGTTCGCCGTGATCGTGCACGAAGTGCCGGAAGAGATCGCCGACTACGCACTGTTGCGCGCGAGCAAGGTCACGAAGCGCAACGCGTTGCTCGCGCTCGCCGGCGTGCAGCTCACCGCGGCACTCGGTGCGATCTGCACGCTGGTCGCGGCATCGGTCGTCAAGCACAGCGTCGGGATCGTCGACGCGATCGCGGCCGGCACGTTCGCGTATATCGCGCTCGTCGATCTGGTTCCCGAGCTCGTGCGCTTGCGATCGGGATGGGCGCTCGTCGCTGCCGCGGCCGGCGCCGGCGTCG
This sequence comes from Kofleriaceae bacterium, assembly GCA_036490255.1. Lineage (GTDB taxonomy): Bacteria > Myxococcota_A > Polyangia > Haliangiales > Haliangiaceae > JABFXX01. The sequence goes on along the minus strand of DASXEF010000126.1, from coordinate 1,405 downwards.
TCTTGATCTCGTAACGCGCTGTCGCACGCCGTCGCACCGTGTCGCGCGTTTTCTTTGCAGCGCGCCTGTTCTAGCGTGCTCGCATGCGAACCCTAGTTTGTGCGGTGCTCGTCGCCGCGTGCTCGTCGTCGCCGAAGCCGGTCGCCGCTCCGGCCGAACCGCAACCGCCTGCCGATCAGCCGGCCGTCGCCACCGCGCCGACGCCGCCGACCGCGATGAGCAAGACGGTCAACGGCGACACGCCGTGGGCCGACACCGACGGCAACACGTTCATCGTGCCCGATGGTTGGAAAGTTTCGGCGACCGACACGATGACCGTGGTCACCGCGCCCGAGGGCGACTCGCACATCGCGTTCGTCGATACAGCGGCACCGACCGACGCAGCAGCGCTCGCGATCGCCTGGAAGTCGTACAAGCCCGATGCGAAGTGGCCGCTGATCGCGACGACGGACATCCCGCCGCGCGACGGCTGGTCGAAGGGCAAATCGTTCGCGTACGAAACCTCGCCGAACGAGAAGCGCACCATCGGCGCGAACGCGCTGTTCGCGAACACTCGCTGGCTGGTGATCATCGTCGACTTCGCGAATGCGACCGGCGAGAAACGCGGCGGCCAGGCCGGCAAGATCTTCAGCCACCTGTTCCCGAAAGGCTTCTCGCGCGAATCGTTCAAGGGCAAGGTCGCGGCGAAGATCGACGCGGCGAAGATCGATCAGCTCAAGCAGTTCGTCGCGACGGCCGAAAAGGAAACCGGCGTGCCGGGCGTGTCGTTCGGCGTGATCCAGGACGGCAAGGTCGTGTGGGCCGGCGGTGTCGGCGTGCGCGAGCTCGGCAAGAAAGAGCCGGTCGACGATAAGACGCTATTCATGATCGCGTCGAACACGAAGGCGCTGTCGACGTTGATGCTCGCGAAGCTCGTCGACGAGCACAAGCTGGCGTGGGATGCGCCGGTGGCGTCGATCCTGCCGTCGTTCAAGCTCGGCAACGACGAGATCACGAAGCAAGTGCTCGTGAAGCATCTGATCTGCGCGTGCACCGGCATGCCGCGGCAAGATCTCGAGTGGCTGTTCCAGTGGAAAGGCTCGACGCCCGAATCGGTGATGGCGTCGCTCGGCACGATGATGCCGACGTCGAAGTTCGGCGAGCTGTTCCAGTACTCGAACTTGATGGCTGCGGCGGCGGGCTACACCGGCGGTCACGCAGCGTTCCCGAAGCTCGAGCTCGGCGCCGCGTACGACAAGGCGATGCAGACGCTCGTGTTCGACCCGCTCGCGATGAAGGAGACGACGTTCGACTACGCGCGTGCGCTGCACGGCGATCACGCCGAGCCGCACGGGCTCGACATCGACGGCAAGATCGCGCACGCGCCGATGGCGATGAACTACGCGGTCGCGCCGGTGCGGCCCGC
>DASXEF010000013.1:0-13059 GCA_036490255.1 Kofleriaceae bacterium | reverse complement strand
CGCGCGACGCGCTCGGCGGCCGCGAGGGCGGCAAGGTCACGGTCACGACGAAGCGCGGCGACGCGAACGACCGCGTGCTGCTCGTCGTCGATGACAACGGCCCGGGCGTGCCACCCGGCGCCAAGAACAAGGTCTTCGCGCCGTACTTCACGACGAAGCAGACCCGAGGCGGCACCGGGCTCGGCTTGGCGATCGTGCATCGCATCGTCAGCGATCACGGCGGCCGCATCACGATCGGCGACGCACCCGGCGGTGGCGCGCGCTTCATGATCGAGCTGCCGCTGCGCGACGGGACCGCGCTGCTGGCGTCGCGCGTCTGATCGCCGAATGGTGGTAAGCCTTCGTGCAGGAGGCACTCATGACGCTAGATCCGTCGACAACCGCCGCCGTTCTCATCGAGTACCAGAACGAGTTCACGACGCAAGGTGGCGTGCTTCACGACGCCGTCTCGAAGGTGATGACCGAGACCAAGATGCTCGGTAACACGGTCGAGGTCGTGAACGCGCTGCGCCGCAAGGGCGTCGCGATCATGCACGCGCCGATCACGTTCGCGCCCGGCTACGGCGAGCTCACGAAACATCCGTACGGCATCCTCAAAGGCGTCGTCGATGGCAACGCGTTCGTCAAGGACACGTGGGGTGCGGCGATCTGCGATGCGCTCAAGCCGAGCGGCGGCGACATCGTGATCGAGGGCAAGCGCGGGCTCGATACATTCGCGAGCACCAACCTCGACTTCATCCTGCGCAGCAAGGGCATCAAGACCGTCGTGATCGGCGGCTTCTTGACCAACTGCTGCGTCGAATCGACGATGCGCACGGCGTACGAGCACGGCTTCGACGTCATCACGCTCACCGATTGCATGGCGGCGACCTCGAGCGAGGCGCACGCGAACGCGATCGGGTTCGACTTCCCGATGTTCTCCACGCCGATGACGTCGCGCGACCTACTCGCGCGCTTCGCGTAGTCGTTAGCCCGGCAGCGTGCCGTTGCGCTGGCAGAAGCTGCGCAGATACGGGTACGAGCGAAACAAGATCCGCATCTCTTTGTTGCTGCCGCCCGCGCTGAGATGCGCGCCGTTGTCGTGCTGGCCGCAGTGCGGGACTTCGAGCGTGAACGTCGTCCGGCCCGTCGCGAGAACCGCACCGCCGGTCGCGACTGCGGTCGCCGCGTTGGCACCCGACGACGCGCGAACGGCCGTGATCGGAATCGATCGAACCGCGGCCTGGCCGCACACGCAGCAGCCGTCGGGCCAGGCGAACTGCTCGCCGAGCTTGGTGGCGAACAGCGGCGAGTCGGCAATGCGCTGCGGATCGGTCGGCCAGACCTCGCCTTGCTTGCCCTCGAAATACGCGTGGCACGCGGCGCAACAGGCGCCGTCGTTCGATCCACTCGACAGCTCGCCGACGCGCGCGCCGCAGCTCGGGCACGGCGCCGACGACGCGCCGGCAACCGCGTAGTACAAGGCGACGATTCCGACGATGCCGGGGATCAACGCGAAGCCGGCCGAGATCGCTCCCTCGACGATGTGCTGGAACATCAGCACCGAGACGCCGATGGCGACGACTCCGACAACGAGGCTCACGAACGTCTTCGACCACGACCGCACGACCCGCGTTTTGTTCATGCTACCGAGGTATCATGCCCCGGCGCTTCAACTACGGCAGACAGCCAGCGATCGAATCGTAGGCGTCGATACCGCCCGGCAGCACGCGATGCACGCCGTCGTTCGTATCCGTCGTCGACGTCAGCGCCGCGATCATCTGCGAGATCGTCCCTTTCACGGCGACCGGGCACTGCCACGACTTCGACGTCAGCGCGAGCTCGCCCGACGTCGCGACGGTCGTGAAGCTGCCGGCGAACGCCCACGTGCAGGCCTTGATGTTGCCGGTCGACTTCGTGACGGCGCACGCGAGCTGCATCGACCACAGATCGGCGTAGTCGCTGCTGCAGAACGTGTCGCCGCAGACGTTGTCGAAGCCGCTCTGGAGCTCGGCGTACGACGCGGTCCACTTCGCGCGGTTCGCGGTGGTCGTGTAGTAGTCGATCGCATCGACGTAGGTCGGCGACGCGCTGGTCGCGGCGGTGAGCGGCGTCGAGCCGATCGGGTTCGCGAAGCACGTCGCGAGCGAATCGGCGATCGACGTGGTGCTCGGCAGGACCTCGTGGATCGCGTCGGTCGAGCCCTCGAGCAACGCGACGAGCTTGGTCGCGGTGGTCTTCGGATGGATGTGGCACTGGAACGTCGGCACGTCGAACTGGATCGCGGCCGTGGTCGCGTCGACCGCGGCATTCGACGCGGCGAACGTCCACGCGCAGTCCTTGACGCTGCCTTCTTTGCTCGACACCGAGCAGTAGAACGTCAGCGGCGTGTACGTCGAGTACGCGCCGGTCGCGCAGAACGTGCTCGGGCACAGCGCGGCGAACTCACCGTTGAGCTTGCCGATCGCGTCGAACCACGCGCCCTGATCGATCGTGCCGAAATCTTCGATGTTCACGTACTGCGTCGCGCTCGAGTCCTGCGCGTTTTCGCTCGAGGAATCCGGCGAGATCGCGCAGCCGGCGACGGCGGCGAGGACGAGACAGATCGCGACGGGTTTCATGGCGCGGGGTTCATAGCGCATGTGAGCGCCGGATGGAATGGAATCTCTTGGCGCGTCCCGGCGTTGGATGTATGAGGACGATATGGCGTTCGCGATCGAAGGTTGTCTCACCGCGCTGGTGACTCCATTCAAAGGCGGCCGCGTCGATTTCGAGGCGCTCGCCAAGCTCGTGGATTGGCAGATCGAGCAGGGCGTCGACGGCATCGTCTCGGTCGGTACGACGGGCGAGTCGGCGACGCTCGACGTCGAAGAGCACGTCGCCGTGATCGCGGCGACCGTCAAGGCCGCGAAAGGCCGCGTGCCGGTCATCGCCGGCGCGGGTGGCAACGCGACCTCCGAGGCATTGGCGCTGACCAAGGCGTCGGAAGATGCCGGCGCCGACGGGCTCTTGCACGTGACGCCCTATTACAACCGGCCGAGCCAAGAGGGCTTGTTCCGCCACTTCGAGGCCGTCGCGAAGGCGACGAAGCTGCCGGTCGTGCTCTACAACGTGCCGTCGCGCACGGCGTGCGACATGACGACCGATACCGTCGTGCGGCTGTGCTCGATCGCGAACATCGTCGCGATCAAAGACGCGACCGGCAACCTCGTGCGCGGCGCCGAGCTGATCGCGAAGACCGGCGACCGGCTCGCCGTGCTCAGCGGCGACGACGGCACCGCGTTTCCGCTCTACGCGCTCGGCGCGAAGGGCGTGATCTCCGTCGTGTCGAACCTCGCGCCGCGCGAGATGGCCGAGATGTGGGACGCGGTCAAAGCGGGCGAGTGGGCGACCGCGCGTCGCATCCACTTCAAGCTGCGCATGCTGAACCAGCTCTTGTTCGTCGAGCCGAGCCCGGCGCCGACGAAGGCCGCGCTCGCGCTGATGTCGCGATCGTCGACCGACGTGCGGCTGCCGCTCGTCGCCGCGTCGCAGAAGCTCATCGACGAGCTGCGCGCCGAGATGCTCGCGCAGGGCATGCTCTAACTCAGCGGCCGCGAAACGCCGCGCGCATCGCGTGGTCGAACACGGCGGCGGGCGCGACCTGGGCGAGCGCGAGCTCCGATGCGAGCGTGCAGCCGAACGCGCCGGGATCGTCGGTGTTGATGCTGAACGAGATGCCGAGCTGCTGCGCGCGCTCGACGCCCGATCGCCCCGACAGTGCGAGGTTGCTCGACGGGCACAGCTCGACGTGGATGCCGCGCGACGCGATCAGATCTTCGAGCTCGCGATCGCCGAACGCGGAGAGCGCGTGCCCGAGCCGATCCGGCGAGCCGTGCTCGATCGCGTCGCGCACCGATTCGGGCCCGGCCAGCTCGCCGGCGTGGATCTCGATGCCGAGCCCGAGCTCGCGGAGCTCCGCGATCGATCGCGCGAGTGGTCGGATCGGATGTGCTTCGTCGCCGGCGAACGCGACGCCGCAGATCAAGCCGGCGCGCCGCAATGCCGCGATCCGCGGGACTTGGCGCGCGAGTCGCTCGGGCGTGCCGCGGCCGACGCAGATCACGAGCTCGACGGCAGCGGTCGCGATCGCGCGCAGCTCGGCGAAGTAATCGACGAGCGCCGCTTCGTCGGGATGCACGAACAGCACGCCGCTGACGAACAGCTCGGCGTAGCTCACGCGTTGTTCGCGCAGGCGAGCGACGTGACGCTCGAGCACGCGCGGCAGCCAGCGCGCGCGATCGGGTAGCTGCGCGACGCGCGCCGAGTACAGCTCCCAATCGGCGAGCGTGCGCACGCGCGGCAGCTCGACACCGAGCCCGAGCTCGGCGGCCAATGCCGTGTCGAGCACGCCGTCGAGATGACAGTGCAGCTCGGCAAACATGGCTCGATGCTAGCGAAGGACGGGGCGTAAATGCGCGCGATCGCCGATCGTCGCGATGCTAGATTCGCCCGCGATGCGAGTCCTGGTCTTCGTCGTGGTCGTGGCGGTGCTGGCGTCGTGTGTCGTCGGCTCGCCGCCGGGGTTCTCGTCGGGGTCGCAGTGGACGTTCCCGCTCGTCGATCCGCTCGACGACGGGCTGCTCGTCACGCAAGTCTGGATCAAAGGCAAAGGGCCCTACCTGTTCGCGATCGATCCCGAAGCGAACGTCAGCATCATCGACGAGCGCATCGTGATCGATGCGGGCCTGTTGATCGACAAAGGCTTCTCGACGCGGCTGTACGGCGAAGACGGCGAGCGCCGCATTCGCTTCAACGCCGAGCTGCGCACGATCCAGCTCGGCAACCTCACGATCGAGTCGCGGCGCGCGATCGTCGTGCCCCACGAGACGCTCGCGGCGAGCGGTCGCGACATCCGCGGCGTGCTCGGGCGCAACGTGCTCGCCGATTCGCTCGTGTTCGGCTTCGATCGCGATCGCGGCATCGGCTGGTTGCAGACCGCGTCGACGTTTTCGCCACCGCCCGGCGCGACGCGCATCGAGTACAGCCCGACGCGCATCGGCCAGAACCGAGCCGCGCAGGGCCTCGTGCACGCGACGATCGGCGGCAAGCCCGTCGTCGCCGAAGTGCAGCTCGGCTCCGCGATCACGCGGCTGCGCGCGTCGCTCGGCCAGGCACTCGGGGTCGGAGGCGCGGCGACGACGAGCATCGAGTTCGATCCGACCGGCGCGCGTCGCACGCTCGGCGTTTCGGCGACGCCGGTGAGCATCTCGCTCGGCGGCCTGGTCAACGATCACGTCGCGGTCGCGCCGCTCGTCGACCGCAGCGAGCTGCCGTCGAACGCGATGTTTTACGAGGCCACGCTCGGCCAGAGCTTCTTCGCGCCGTTCTCGGTCGTCGCCGACTGGAACGATCACGCGTTCTATCTCAAGCCACGCGATCGCAGCGTGCCGACGCAATTGCGGCTCGGCCGCTGGTCCGATCTGTCGCGCTGTCAGCACGCCGGCTGCGTGACCGTGACGATCGCGGCCGCGCCGCCATCGACCGATGGATCTGGTGCGCCGATGTCGGTCTTGCGCGTCGCGCGCGATCCGAACGCGGTGTTGCCGCTCGAGGTTCGCCTGCGTGCCGCGAACGCGCCCGACCTCGTCGTCGAATTGCCGGCCGGTGCAGCCGAGGTGCTCGCGCCGATCCGCGGCGAGCTCGCCGGCGCACGGTACGAGGTCGTCGATGCGAGCCCGTTCGCGGCGGCGTGTCCCGACAACGCGGTCGGCTGCATCAGCGAGCGGTAGCAGCGCGCTTGCGTTCGCCGTAGCGCCGCCAGATCACGTACGCAGCCGCCGCGACGCCGAGCGCACACGGCGACATGTGGATCGGCATCGTCGCGTCGTACATGATCGGATAGCTCGCGATCCAGAACACCGCCGCGAACGCGCTGGCGACGAAGAACAAGCTGCACAGCATCCGCAGCAGGCGATACGAGCACGCCGGGTTGACGACCTGCACGCCGAGCACGATCCACGCGAGCACGAAGCCGACCGGCGCGGCGAGCGCCGAGCCGATCAGCGCCCACGAGCGATACGTGTGGGCGACGAGCGCGACCTCGATCGACGCCGCGATCGTTCCGGCGACGGTCGCGACAACGACGAGGCGTCCCGAGACGCGGTCGAGGATCACGTGGCGACGCTAACACGACGCTGATTTCGTGATATCCCGCAGCGGATGTCGACAGTCGCCCGCGTGTGCGTGCTCGGCCCGTCGGGACGGATGGGCAGGGCGCTGCTCGACGCCGCGCGTGACCGCGCCGATCTGCGGGTTGCCGCGACCGCCGACCAGGGCGACGATCTCGCGACCGCATTCGCGGCCTGCGACGTCTACGTCGACTTCACGACGCCGGCTTCGACGCGTGCCGCCGCCGAGCTCGCCGCCGCGCGCGGTTTGCCGGCGGTGATCGGCACGACCGGCCTGGGCGCCGATGCCGCGCACGCGATCGAAGCGCTCGCGAAACGCGCGCCGGTGATCGTCAGTGCCAACTTCTCGCTCGGCGTGAATCTGCTGCTCGGCCTGGCGCAAACGGCGTCGCGCGCGCTCGGTCCCGACTGGGATGCCGAGGTGGTCGAGACGCATCACAAACTGAAACGTGACGCGCCATCCGGCACCGCGCTCGCGATCGCACGTGCGATCGCAGCCGGCCGAGGCGTCGACTACGACACGGTGAAACGCCACGCGCGCGACGGCGACATCGGCCCGCGCAGCGCCGGCGAGATCGGCGTGTCGTCGGTGCGCGGCGGCGACATCGTCGGCGAGCACGTCGCGTACTTCTTCGGCGGCGCCGAGCGGATCGAGCTCGCACATCGCGCGACGTCGCGCTCGATCTTCGCCGTCGGCGCGTTGCGCGCGGCCGCGTGGCTCGTCGGCAAGCCGGCGGGCAGCTACACGATGCAGAGCGTGCTAGGGTTCGAGCCGTGACCGCGACCGAGCGCATCACGATGGTCGTCCTCAACGAGGACGGGTCGCGCGATAAATTCACGTTGTCTTCGTGGGTCGGGATCCCGCGCAAGCACGAGCTGATGTGGATCGGCGACGACCCGTACATGATCATCGAGGTCGAGTACGCGGTGTCCGAAGGCTTCTTCGGTGCGCGCAGCATCGACGCCGCGGGCGTCTACGTGCGTCGCCTCACCAAAGACGAGCAAGACGCGGTCGCGCGACGGCTCGCGAGCCCGGTGCGCGGCAAAGACGAGCAGCCGTTCCGGCCGTAACGTCAGTCGGGGTCGGACTTCTTGCGCTTACCCAATAGCAGCAACGCGCCGCTCGCCAGCAGCGTGAACAGGACGAGGCCGATCGTCTGGTCGCGCGACCACGCTTTCGGATCCTCGACGAGGGTGCAGTCTTTGATCGCGTCGAGGACTTTCCACGGCACCGGCAACTCGCGACCCTCCCAACCGACATCGAGCTTCTCGATCAACACCTGTTCGTAGTCGACGAACGTGTTGCGCGGCGACCAGCCGTCTTTCCAGCACGTGCTGATCCCGAGTCCTTCGCCGTAGACGACGTAGATCGCGCCGTAGAGCCAGATCGCAGCGACCACCGCCACGGCGGCGATGATCGGCTTGACCCGCAATCAGAGCCCGGCGGCGTTGAGCAGATCGACGAGCGATTGGATCGACGCCGCGAGCTTCGGGTGATCGACCTCGAGCTCGAGCAGGCGATCGGATAGCGACTTGTAGTGAGCCTTCGAGTCGGGCTCGAGCATCACGGTCTCGAGCGCGCGCGTCGCGTCACCGTGCGCGGGATCGGCCTTGAGCTCGCCGTGCAGTGCGCGGACGCGGTCGAGGATCTCGTTGCTCGGCATGGGCTCAGTGTGCCACGACGACGTCGTACGTGTTGCCGCCGACGCGGTAGTACTGCCAGTCGCGGTCGAACGTGATCGCGCCGAACAAGTTGATCGCGATGCCGACCGCGATCAGCGTTTTTGCGAGCCGGTCGATCGGCCGGCCGCCGATCGCGATCAGCATGAACAAGAAGACCATGTAGTCGAGCGCGAACCGATAGCCGAACTGCACCCAGCCCGAGTTCATGTAGAGCAGCGACGGCACCGCGACGAGCGCGATCGTGATCCACAGCGCGCGGTGGATCGGCGGCTTCTCGCGCGGCCACACGACGTAGAGCACGATCGGCGAGGTCACCCAGATCGCGAGGCCGTGGCCGCTGATCTGGATCCACGGCGCGTGCGACAGGAATTCGGGTAGCAGCGTGAACGCGACCGCCAGATTGCGGCCGAGATAGTGAAAGCTCGCGAGCCCCCACTGCTCGATCTGAGTTTGCTGGCGGACGTCGAGGAACGTGTGGCCGAATTCCGTCGGCGAGCCGAAGCGCACGGCGTTGTAGACCATGCCGGCGATCGCGAACACGGCGATCGGCGCGACGAAGCGCAGCGCGATCGGCGCGAGCTTCTTGCGATCGCCGCCGCACGCACGCCACGCCTCGAACACGAACAGCGGAAACATGAACGCCATCGCAGTGCGCGACAGCGCCGCGGCACCGAGCGCGAGCCCGGCGACGAGCGGCCGCTTCGCATCGATCGACGCCCACGCGTAGATCAGCGCGAGCACCACCGCGACGACGTGCGCCGTGTACCAGACCTTGCCCTGCACCGACGTGAACAGCATCACGGTGCCGAAGCTCATCGACGCCACGAGCCACAGATCGTCGCGCTGCGACCGCTTGGACAGGCCGGCGGCGGCGAGCGTGCGGAGCACGAGCAGTAGCAGCGGCGGGATCAGCGCGGCGAGCAGCACCGTCGGGATCACGTCGTTGCCGGCACGGCCCGCGATCAGCGCCGACGGCAGCATCACGATCGTCGGGAACGGCGGAAACGACATGTACCAGGTCGCGCCCTTGCTCGCGCGGATCTGCGCGAGCGGCACGATCTCGCCCGACGTCGTGCGAAACGCCGCGCGCGTCGTCATCCGACGGCCGCTGACCTCGCGGCCATCGGCGAGATCGACGGTCTCGAGCTTCGCCCAGTCGTTGTCGACGAGCGGCGGATCGATCGACGCGTGACCGTGCAGCCACGCGTCGGCTTGGTAGACGAACTGCGGCGCCGCCGACTGCGAGCCGAGGCGCGTGGCGGCAAGCGCGCCGTACACCGCGAGGCCGATCGCGAACAGCGCGGCGTAGAGCTTCACCGCCGCAATCTACGGCAACGCACTGTCGCGCGCGCGTGTGGGTGCGCGATCGTCGTCGGAATCGCAACCAATGAATTGAAATTGAAAATCATTGTCTCTCAAGTCCCGTTGACGACCGGCGTCGAGAGCTGCCAGTCATCATGAATATGAAAATCATTATCGCCGCGGTGTTGCTCGCGGCATGCAGCAGCTCGCCGACCTCGACCGGGTTCGCGATCCAGTCGGCGACCGGGCGCGATCTGACGTCGGTGGTCGCGGGCGACGCGCTCGAGCTCGCGCTCGTCGAGATGTTTTCGGACGGCTCGACGCAGCCGGCGACGGACGTGACATGGACCGCGCCGGCGACCGTCGTGCCGCTCGATCCCGATAGCACCGCCGATAGCCCGATTCCGGATTTCGGTGCAGCGCCGACCGCCGTGTTCGTCGACAACACCATGCGGCCGGATCGCAACGACGATCTTCCCGGCGTGCTGTTCGTGCTCGACGCCGGCACGACGGCCGGCGGACAAACAACGGTGACCGCGATGGCGGGCTCGGCGACGGCGACGCTGATGATCCCGGTCGCAGCCGCGCCGACCGGCAACGCGACGCGCGGCGCGACGACGTACGCGGCTGCGTGCGCGACGTGTCACGGCACGATGGCGCAAGGCACGACGGCGAACGGCGACGGCTCGTACACGGTCGACGGCGGCACGTATTCGTATCCGGCACCGGGCCTCGATACGGAGATGGGCAACCTCGCGAGCGATCCCGATTGGAACGCGGCACTGCTCGCGGCCGCCGCGCGCAGTGACATGGACAACGGTGGGCTCGAGCTGCGCGCGCCGATGCCCGATTGGCTCGCCGACAACTCGACGGGCGCGCTGTTGTCGACGCAGGACTTCGCGGACATCTACGCGTATTTGATGACGCAGCCGCCGATGTGAAGTAGCGTCCGAGCCGGTGTCGCGGAAGCTGCTCGCCATCGCGCCCGCGCTCCTGCTCGCACTCGTCTCGCTATGGGAGATCGCGGCGACGCATCGCGATGCGACGAGCGTCCCCGACGATGCCGCGTGGGACGCCGCCGCGACGATCGTGCGCGCCGACTATCGCCCGGGCGATCTGATCGTGTTCGCGCCCGAGTGGATCGATCCGGTCGGCCGGCTGCATCTCGGCGACTTGATCACGCCCGATGTCGCCGCGCGCATGGACGCGGCGCGGTTCGGCCGGATCTGGGAAGTCTCGATTCGCGGCGCTCGCTCGCACGATGTTAACGATGTAAACATCCGGCCGGCGTTCGAGCAAACCGTCGAGGGGGTGACCGTGCGTCGGTTCGAGCGCACGCCGGCGATCGTCGTGACCGATTTCGCGCGCGCGGCTCAGACCAGCGACGGCGTGCACCCGAGCCTCGAGCTCGCCGAAGTCGGCTTCGCACCGCACACGTGCCTGCAGGTGATTCCGGTGCCGGGCAAGTCGACGCGCGTGACGTTCCACGCCGCGCAGCTCGGTACGACGCTCGTCGGCTATGTCGGGCTTGCAGACGTGTTCACGCGCCGCGACGTGCGCGCTCCGGGCGAGCTCGCGGTCGAGATCGACGGCGTGCGCGTCGCCGACGTGCATCCCGGCGTCGACGACGGCTGGGTGCGCTTCGAAACGCCGACCCGCGCCGGCGCGCACGACGTCGTATTCACGGCGAGCGCGACCGCGCCGCAGCGCTTGATCTGCTTCGCCGCCGAGGCGCGGCAATGACGCTGGCGTTGACGCCGCGACGGATCGGCGCGTTGCTCGCGGTGATCGCGACGGTGCTCGTGCTGATCAACCAGCGCGACGTCGGGATCGCGCGCGACGAGACCGTGTACTTCACCGCCGGCGATCGCTACGCCGATTGGTGGGTGAAGGCGCTGACGTTTCGCGATCACGCGACGATCGCGCAGACGTTCGGCGGCGCGTTCGGCGGCGAGGCGAACCCGGAACATCCGCCGCTGCTCAAGCTCGCGTCGGGGTTGTCACATCGCTGGCTGCCGTTCGCCGGCGAGCTCACCGCATATCGGTTTCCGTCGGCGGTGCTCCACGGCGTCTGCACGTACCTGGTGTTTCTGTTCGCGTTCGAGCTGTGGGGGCTCGCCGAAGCGGTGCTCGCCGCGCTGTGCTTGATCGCGTTGCCGCGCGCGCTGTTTCACGCCGGGCTCGATTGTTTCGACGCACCGTCGATGGCGTTGTGGTTCGCGACGGTCTACGCGTACTGGCGCTGTCTCGACGGTCGCAAGTGGCCGTGGCAGGTCGGCGTCGTGTGGGGCTTGGCGCTCGCGACGAAGCACACGGCGCTGTTCTTGCCGTTCGCGCTCGGTGTGCACCTCGTCGCGATCTCGATCCGCGCGAAGACGATCGAGCACTGGCGCGTCGCGGTGTCGCTCGCGGTGGTCGGCCCGTTAACACTGTTCACATTGTGGCCGTGGCTCTGGTCGGCGCCGATCGCGCACGTGCACGACTGGCTCGCGTTTCACCTGCACCACGTGCACTACAACTTCGAGTATCTCGGCACGAACTGGAACGCGCCGCCGTTCCCGTGGCACGTCGCGATCGTGACGACGCTGTTCACGGTGCCGGCCGCGACGCTCGTCGCCGCTGTGATCGGCGCATGCGTCATGCGCAAGCGCGGGGACAAGACGTTGCCGAGCGTGCTGCTCTGGCTCTCCGCGGGCGCGTCGATCGGGCCGTTTTTTCTGGGCACCACGCCGATCTTCGGCGCGGAGAAACATTGGATGCCGATCTTGCCGACGCTGTGCATCGCCGCCGGCGTCGGCGCGGCCTGGGCGGCGCGCAAGGCCGGCGACGCGATCGGTCGACCGCGGGCGGCGATGCTTGCCGTCGGTGGCGTGCTCGTGCTCGCAGGCGCGAGCGAGGTCGTCGCGGCCGAGCCGTACGCGTTGACGTGGTACTCGGCGCTCGCAGGCGGCGACGCGGGCGCTGCGGACATCGGCATGAACCGCCAGTTCTGGGGCGTCGCCGCGCGCGGCGTACTGCCGGAGATCGCGAAGCAGCCACCGGCACCGGTGTACACGCACGACGCGTCGCCGGCGTGGGGTTGGTATCAGCGGCTCGGCCTGTTGCCGAAGGGCTATCCGGACGCCGGTCACGAAGCGGGCGGCATCGCGGCGAGCAAGCTCGCGATCGTGATCCACGAGAAGCACTTCAATCGCCACGACTACATGATCTGGAAAGCGTACGGCACGGTGCAGCCGATCTTTGTGCTGCGCGCGAACGGCGTGCCGATCGTGTCGCTGTACAAGCGACCATGATGACGGCGCTCGACGCTGCGCGCGACGGCGACTGGACTGCGTGTTTGAGCGCGCTGCTCGAGCTGTGGCGCGAGCATCGCGCGGCGGAGCTGTGCCCGTTGATCGATCGCGCGAGCGAACGCGCGCGCGGCCTCGAGGTCGCGCCGAAGATGATCGCCAAGCGCATCGCGGCCGCGACCGACGTCGACGTCGGGCCGATCGTCGCGGTGATCCGGCGCCAGCTGCGCACGCAGCCGAGCTTCTTCACCCATGCGATCGAGCTCGCGAAGGCGCGACCGCCGGATCCGCGCATCGCGACGCTGCTCGCCGAGCTCTTCGCGCGCGCGGCATACAGCCACGGCCACGGTCCACTCGATCGCCGCGTGCTCGACCAGCTCGCCGCGATCGACGATCCGCGGTACCGCATGCTGATCGCGCGTGAAGCCGAGGGCTATCGCGTGCGGCGGGGCCGGTTTCCGCGTCGCTACGCCGCGATCGATCACCTGATCGCCGTCGCCGCGAAGCTGTCGGCGCGGCCGGCGCCGAGCGCGTTCACGATCGAGCCCGAGCTGCAACAGCTCTTCGACCGCGAGCCGGTCGATGCCGACATCGACGCGCTCTACGCCGCGGTCTACGCGAACCCGAGCGAGCTC
>DASXEF010000109.1:0-4087 GCA_036490255.1 Kofleriaceae bacterium | reverse complement strand
AGCGGCGGCGCACTCGTCGCGCCGGTCGTCGACGGCCGCTTCGTGATCAAAGACGAAACGCTCGATGCGTGGACGAAGGAGATGACCGACGACGCGCATCGTATCTGCGATCAAGTCGACGTCGCGACCGAGAAGCTCGTCCCGTTGCCCGCCGGCTGGGACGGCGTCGAGCTCGTGATGTCGCGCGACGACGACGACGGCTCGCGCCAGACCTGGCGCCGCATCGTCGCCAGCAAGCCGAGCCCCGACGGCACGGTGCTGACGTGGATCGACATCCCCGACGGCATGGCGCGCATGGTGCCGAGCCTGTTCACGCAGATTCTGGCGAGTGTCGACGTGCGGCCAGCCGCAGCGCGATGAACAGCACCGCGACCGACCACGCGAGCCACACGACCGCCCAGAACCAGATCGTCCACGGCGGCACGCGACCGAACGTCGATTCGGCCATCACGTAGGCGTCGGAGTGGCCGGAGACGATGCCGTCGACGACTTGCATCGGCCGGAGCAGCACGCGGATATCGAGCAGCGCGTTGATGCACGCCTGCGCCGCGATGAAGTGCGCGCAGAACAGCCGCATGCGCGCGGGCAGGGCGATGCCGCAGGCCGCGATCGCGCCGGCGATCGCGAGCGTCGCGTACACACCGAACTGCTCGCCTTCCGGCGTCGGCTCGACGACGAAGACGACCGACAGCACCATCAGCGCGGCCAGCCCGACGAGCGCGATCCGCGCGGCGCGGGCGGTCGGCGTCGCGACCAGCAGGATCGCGCCCCACAGCGGCGTGCCCATGTAGCCGGCTGCGGCGATCGCCGCCGTGCCCGGCGCGCTAATCGCCCAGACCTGCAGCGTCTGGCCGCTGGTGTCGCGATAGATCAGCACGTGCTTCACGCCGGCGCCGGTGATCCACATGACGAGCGCGTGCGACAGCTCGTGCAGCCACGTCGCGAGCAGCTTGAACGGATACAGCGCGATTCCGCCGTACGGCAGGTTCCACAGCACGAGCGACGCGAGCAACGCGATCGCGAGCGTGCGCAGCTCGCGATCAGTCGCGCTTGTCATCGTCGTGGTGCTGCTTCGAGTCAGCATCAGGGGGTGGTCGCGCGGCCGGATCGAACATCGCGTGGAACGCGCGCGTCGTCCGCGCTCGCACCACGGCCGCGATCTTCACGAGGTCCTCGGGATCGAGCAGCGTGCGCAGCTTCGCGGTCGGCGTGCGCGCGAGCGCGAGCACGTCGAGGATGTTGATCGGCGCCGAGCCGCCGCACACGACGCCGATCGCGCTACCGCACACGGCACCGACCAACGCGCCGATCGGGATCATCACGAGCCAGCCCGCGTGGTGTTGCGGCACGTGGCCTTGCGGGATCGCAGCGATGACGACCAGGCCGATGCTCGCGACCGCATGCGTGCGCGCGGCGATCCACACGGCATGGCGGCGACCTCCCAAATGTTCGCCGACCTGTTCGACCGATGCCTGCGCGGCGATCCGGCCGATTCCCGCGGCCGTCAGCACCGCGGCGATCCCGGCGAAGATCGTCGTCAGCCGGATCACCGTCATGAACGACGCGTCGGGAGCGCTCGCGAACAGCCACACTCCTGCAGCTAAAGCAGGTACTTCCACGACCGCGCCGACGCACAAGCCCTTCAAGAACCCCCATCGCGGCGGAATTGCCGCGGGAAGTCGACCGCTTAGGCGTGGCAAGGTGGGATCGGGCACGGGCGGTTTCTAAGCCCTTATGAGGAAGACCAACCGACGGATCACCGTAGCATTAGATACACTCGCCGAGGGTTTATGGCTCAAGCGCTCGCCAACAGCGGAAACCGCACCTACGCAGCCGCGCATTTTGCGGTCGAGATCGACAATCTCGGCAACGTCGGCTTGTTCCGCTCGGTTGAAGGCGGCGGCATGAAAGCCGACGTGATGACGAACCAAACCGGCGGTTCGCACGTCAAGTTCCGCCAGCTCGGCAAGCCGCAGTTCGACGACCTCAAGCTGCAGGTCGGCATGGCGTCGACGCAGCCGTTCTACAAGTGGATCTCGGACTTCTTCACCGGCAAAGGCACGCCGAAGTCAGGCGCGATCATCGCCGCGGATTTCTATTACCAAGAGCGCGCGCGCCGCACGTTCAGCGGCGGCCTGATCAAAGAGGTCGGCTTTCCCAAGCTCGACGCGTCCGACAAGGGCGCCGCGTACATGAGCATCGGCATCGCCGTCGAGGACATGAAGTTCAAGGTCGGCAGCGGTCAGGCGATCAAACAGAGCGCCTTCATGCCCAACCAGAAGCTGTGGTCGGCGTGCAACTTCCGCTTCACGCTCAACGGCTTCGAAGACAACTGCAAGCGCGTCAGCAAGATCGACGCGTTCACGATCAAGCAGAGCATCATCGAGCACCACGTCGGCGGCCATCGCGCGCCGTTCAAGTTCCCGAGCCAGATCGACTTTCCGAATATCTCGTTCTACATCCCGGAAGCGGATGCGGCGCCGTTCTACAAGCGCGCGACCGACGGGGTCGGGAGCGGCATCAACAGCAAGCAGCTGCACGGCGAGATCGAAGTGCTCGACAACAGCGGCGAGACGCTCGCGTCGGTCGCGTTCATGAACTCCGAGATCCTCAGCGTGGCGCCGGATCGTCAGGATTCGTCGAGCGAGGAGATCAGGCAGGTCAAGGTCGACCTCTTCAGCGAGCTGATGTCGTTCACGTACGGCTCTATCGGCGCTGGCGACCTGATTTAGCGCTCGCGAGTTAGCTCGCGAAGGCGCGCGCGGCTTCGTCGCGCAGCGAGAACCAGCGCTTGATTGCCTCGGCCTTTGCCGAATCGAGCAGCTCGGTGACCGCTTCGATGTCGTCGTCGGCGTGCGCGAACGCACGCGGCGGCGTCAGGACAAACGCGAGCACGTCACGCGCGTCGCGCGGATCGGGCTGATAGCTGCTGCTGTAAAGCGTTTCTCCCACGCACAGACCCTCACACCCACGGATCGCCGCGGCAAGTTTTCGGCGGATATGGTCTAGTCCGCTCGATGTCGCGTTCGAAGGTCGCCGTCATTCGCGTTCGTCCCGATCACATTCTCGAAGACATCGATCGGTTGCACGACCTCGCCGGCGTGGAGCAGGCGCTCACCAAGGGCGCGCAGACGATCCTCAAGGACAACATCTCGTGGCACTTCCCGTTTCCCGGCGCGAACACGACGCCGTGGCAGCTCGAAGGCACCGCGCGCGCACTGCGCGATCGCGGCTACGACGATCTCGTCTGCGTGCAGAACAAGACGGTCGTCACCGACGCGTTCAAGGGCGAAGACCTCAACGGCTACCTGCCGATCTTCAAGCGCTACGAGATCCCGGTTCGCTACAACTTCAAGCCCGAAGACATGACGTGGTCGACGTATCGCCCGAAGGCGAAGATGAACGTGCTCGACACGATCTTCCCCGAAGGCATCCAGATCCCCGACGCGTTCCACGGCGCCAACATCGTTCACCTGCCGACCGTGAAGTGCCACATCTACACGACGACGACCGGCGCGATGAAGAACGCGTTCGGCGGCTTGCTCAACACGAAGCGCCACTACACGCACTCGTGGATCCACGCGACGCTCGTCGACCTGCTCGCGATCCAGAAGGAGATCCACGCCGGCTTGTTCGCGGTGATGGACGGCACCACCGCCGGCGACGGCCCGGGTCCGCGCACGATGCGGCCGGTGATCAAAGACGTGATGCTCGCGTCGCAAGATCAAGTCGCGATCGATGCGGTCGCGGCATCGATGATGGGCTTCGATCCGATGAGCCTCGAATACATTCGGCTCGCCGACGAGCAAGGGCTCGGCAACGGGCGCCGCGAGAACATCGAGATCGCCGGCGATCAGGCGCTCGCCGATCAGAAGTGGGGCTTCTCCGTCGGCGATAACGGCGCGTCGATGGTGGGCGACGTGATGTGGTTCGGGCCGATGAAGCGGTTCCAGAAGCTGTTCTTCCACACGCCGCTGGTGAACCTGTTCGTGATGGGCTCGGAGGCCTATCACGACTACTACCGATGGCCGCTGCGCGACCGCAAGATCTTCGAGCAGTGGCGTGTAGACACCACGGGGGGACGCCT
>DASXEF010000035.1:0-14925 GCA_036490255.1 Kofleriaceae bacterium | reverse complement strand
GATGTCGGCGATGTCGGCGTGCGGGAAGAAGCGGCCCATCGCGTCGACGTCGAGGCGATCGAGGTCCGTCGCGTAGAGCTTCTCGTTATACGGGCGCAGGAACTTGTCGGTGATGCCCTTGCCGAGTCGCTGATAGAGCATCTCGCCGAAGCTCCGCGGCGGCGCGCCATCGACCGGCTGCGGGCGGAAGTAGAGCTCGACGAGGCACTCGAGGAACTCGTCGTGCGGCAGCTGGTGGATGTTTTTCTGAAACGGGAAGTCGATGTCGCGTCCCGCGTAGCGGATCGACGACTGCTTGACGACCGTGCGCACGTCTTGCCCCGGCATGCGCGCGCGCAGCCGCGCCTCGATGTCGGCGTGCTTGAAGTGAAAGAAGTGCCCCGAGTAATCCCAGACGAAACCGTCGCGCGCGACCGTCCGGCAGTACCCGCCGGTCTCGCCTTCCGCCTCGAGCACCACGGTCTTCGCGTGCGGCGCGAGCTCGCGCATCCAGCTCGCGAAGCCGAGGCCCGACATGCCGGCGCCGATGACGAGGTAGTCGACGTCTTCCACGACGCGCCCTATCTCATCCGTTCGAGCTCGCTCGAGAAGATCCGCCGCGCGATCGCGATCGCGCAGCCGTACGTGCTCTCCATGCCGAAGTACGACAGGCTCTTCGACAACAGGCTCTGGCGCCGCGAGTACGGCGTATCCGACGCGTAGTGAATGACACCGAGATCGAAGTCCGGCCGATCGACGAGCGAGACGAGCTCGTCTTTGGGATGCCGCCGCGGCTCGGCGATCTCGTAGGCCGCCGACAGATACGGGCCGGCTTCCATTTCCATCACGGTGTAGCCCTCGCGATAGAACACGTCCATGTACTCGCGATTCTGCAAGAACGCCGAGCGCACGGTCAGCGCCTTCTGATTGTCGAGCACGGTGCCGTGGCGCATGAACGGCTGGACGTCGGCGGCGGTGAGCGCGTTGCGGAACAAGTACGTATTCGACGAGTGCTCGTCGTGTACGACCTTCGAGATCATCACGTCGCCGACGCGGCCGTTGAGCGTCGCCGCCTTGCCCATGATGTAGATGCCGCGCAGCTCGTCGACGCCGAGCGCGACCGCCGACAAGTGGTGATACGCGGCCATGCCGAGCGGATAATCGATGTTGATGATGACCGCGTTGCTCTTCGCGAGCTTGTCGATCCCCGTGACGTGAACGCGCGGATCCAAGTTGTCGGGCACGAGCTTGCCGAGCTCGACGATCTGCGCGTCGACGTCGATCTTGCCCGGCGACACGAGCGCGCGTAGGCCGGCGGCGCTGTCGGCTTCTTGCACCGCATCCATGCGGCCGGCCTCGTGGATGAACGCGCGCAGCGAGTAATAGAGGATGTTGGTGGCGAGCGCGTCGTCGTGATTCGCCATCGCTTCGTCGTAGCGCGGCGCGAGATCCTCGAAGTTGCGGCGGCGCAGGAACGCGACGATCTCGTCGCGATGTTGGCGCGCATAGCCGCCGAACAGGTTCGCGAGCGAGTGGCTGTTCGACGACACGAAGTAGATCGGCCGGCCGGTCGGCACGTTCGGCGAGATCGCGTTCCACCACCGCGTCGCCTGGCGCTGATACTCGCGGAACGAGCCGTCGAGCAGCCGCACGAACAGGTCGCAGTCGTGCGCGATCATGTCGCCCAAGATCTGGTTCGAGCGCGGCCCGAGTGCACCGCGCAAGCGCGCGACGCCGGCGTCGTCGAAGCCGATCGCCGCGGCGAGCGCGAGGTCGTCGCCGACGTTCGTGATCCGGCCTTGCAACAGCTTGTCGCGCAGCTTGTTCCACTCGATCTGATACGCGGTGACGATCGGCACGAGATCGTCGATGTCGGAGCCCGACGCGATGAACACGGCGAGCGTCTGTTTGCCGTCGTAGCGCAACGGCCGGCGGCGACCGCGCGTGCGAACGATCTCCCACGCCTCGACCGGATAGCCCGCGGCCGTGAACTGCGCGAGCGACTGGCCGAGCACGATGCGCCGGACTTTCGGCATGCAATCGGGCAAACGGCCGGCGCTGTACGCGAATGCCGCGACATCGGGCTCGGGGCTCTCGGCGCCGAGGTGCAGGCTCGAGCGCGCGAACAGGTGCGATTCTTCGAACGCGCGGACGCGGACGTCGCCGCTCGAGCGCAGCAGCGAATAATAGGTGCGGGTGTAAAGGTCGATCTCGTCGCTGGTAGCGCGCGGCGGCTGGCGGTCCACGGCACTAGGGTAGATCACCCAGCTGCCGGGAGCGCTTTTCCTGGCGCCCGGTTAGTGCTAACCAAGGCCCCCAACGAGGTCATCTTGAGCAAGGAAGAGCTAGTCCATCTCGACGGCGAGGTCATCTTGATCGCGAAAGGCGGTAACTTTCGGGTCAAGCTCGACAACGGCCACGAGGTGCTGGCGAAGCTCGCCGGCAAGGTGCGCCGCCACCGCATCCGCGTCGTGCTCGGCGACCGCGTCACCGTCGCAGTTTCACCGTACGACCCGACGCGCGGCTTCATCGTCTACCGCCAGCGTTAGTCGCTCAGCGCTCGTGCGCGATCGCCACGAAGCCGTCACCACCGACGCAGCCGGCTCGCACCAACGCGAGCCAACGCATCCCTCATTATACGCTACGCTTGTGGGGCATGGCCGAGACGCCGCTGTACGTCGGGATCGATCTGGGAACGACCAACTCCGCCGCCGCCGTGTTCGACGGCGAGCGCGTTTCGGTCGTCCGCAACGCGCAGGGCGCCACGGTCACGCCGTCGATCGTGCGCATCGACAAGCAGGGTCGCGTCACCGTCGGCACGCGCGCGCGTCGCTTCGTCGAGCAAGATCCGGCGAACACCGCGGCCGAGTTCAAGCGGCTGATGGGCACCGAGCGCGGCATCGAGTTTCCCGCGTCGGGCGCGAACAAGAAGCCCGAAGAGCTGTCGGCGGAGATCCTCAAGGCGCTGCGCCAGGACATCCAGGATCAGCTCGGCGTCGCCGTCGAGCGCTGCGTCATCTCCGTCCCCGCGCTGTTCGAGCTCCCGCAGAGCTCGGCGACGAGCGAAGCCGCGCGGCTCGCCGGGTTCGCCCGCGTGGAATTGCTGCAAGAGCCGATCGCGTCGGCGCTCGCCGCCGGTTGGCGCGCCGACGGAGACGCGACCGGCACGTGGCTGGTGTTCGATCTCGGCGGCGGCACGTTCGACGCATCGCTGCTCGAGACGCGCGACGGCTTGCTCCGCGTCGTCGGCCACGACGGCGACAATTTTCTCGGTGGCCGCGACTTCGACTGGGCGATCACCGAGCACCTGGCGTCGCAGCTCGCGGTCGCGCCGAGCCGCAAGAATCCCGAGCACGCCGGCGCGTTGCGTGCGCTCAGGCTCGCCGCGGAAGATGCCAAGATCGAGCTGTCGCGCAGCGATCGCGCGCAGGTCACGCTCGCGCAACCGCTGTCGATCGACGGCAACGAGGTCGACGTCGATCTCGAGCTCACGCGCGCGACCGTCGAGCGGTTGGTCGCGCCGCTGGTCGATCGCGCGATCGACGTCTGCGCGCGGTTGTGCAGCGCCCACGGGCTCGGCGCCGGCAAGCTCGCGCGCGTCGTGCTCGTCGGTGGCCCGACGGTGATGCCGATCGTGCGCCAGCGCGTCGCGGCGCGGCTCGAGACGACGATCGCGGAAGGCCACGATCCGATGACGCTCGTCGCGCAGGGCGCCGCGCTCTACGCCGCGACCGCCGGGCTCGACGGCCGTGCCACCACGCAGGCGCCGCAAACGGGTCGCCAGGTCTGGCTGCAATATCCGGCGGTGTCGTCGGATCTCACGCCGCACGTCGTCGGCAAGTTCGTCGGCGGCGATCATCCGGCGAAGATCAAATTCGTCCGCAACGACGGCGCGTGGTCGAGCGGCGACGCGACGATCGGCAGCGACGGCACGTTCTTGACCACGGTGACGCTACTGCCGCGCCACGCGTGCACGTTCGAGCTCGTCGCGACGGGCGGCGACGGCGCGCGCGTCGCGGTGTCGCCGCCGGCGATCACGATCGTGCAGGGCCTGACGATCGGCGATCCGCCGCTGTCGCGCACGCTCGGCGTCGCGCTCGCGAGCGGCCACGTCCAGGTCTACCTCGAGCGCGGTGCACCGCTGCCCGCACGCCGCACGTTCACGCATCACACCGTCGAGACCGTCGCGCGCGGCAGCAAGGACAGCGTGCTGCGCATCCCGATCGTGCAGGGTGAGATGATGCAGGCACACCTGTGCCGGCTCGTCGGCACGCTCGACATCGGCGGCGATTCGATCAACGACACCGTGCCGACCGGCTCGGCGGTCGAGGTCACGATCGAGCTCGATCGCGGCGGCCGGCTCGCGGCGCGCGCGCTCGTGCCGAGCATCGGCCAGGTGTTCGAGCACGTCGCGCACCTGCTCGTGCCCGATGCAGCGCCCGAGGCACTCGACGCGTCGATCCGCGAGCTGCGCAAGCAGCTGATGGAGCTGCGCACGGACGCGTTTCGCCACGGGCTCACGCAGGTGATCGAGAAGCTCGATCGCATCGAGTCGCGGCTATCCGAGGCCGAGCGCGACATCGACGCGGCCCACGGCGGCGACACCGATGCCGCACAACGCGCGCGCCGCGCTCTGCTCGATGTCGACGCGACGATGGCCGAGGCCGATCTCGCGAAGAAGTGGCCGCAGCTCGACGACGAATCGCGACGCACGGCGATCGGCGCGTCGTCGACCGTCGGCATGCACGGCACCGACGCCGAGCGCGCGCTGTTGCAAGACGTGCTCGCCGCGATGGACAAGGCGCGCCGCGACAAAGACGCGCCCGAGCTCGAGCGCCAGATGCGGCTCGCGTCGCGGCTGTCGTCGGCGGCGTTCAACCGCACCGCCGAGGCGTGGGAGTGGTACTTCGAGGACGCGTCGTCTGAAATCTCGCGCGCTCGCGATCTGCCGCGCGCACACAAGCTGGTCGGCGAAGGCAAAGTCGCCATCGATCGCGGCGACACCGGCGAGCTGCGCCGCATCGTCAAGGCGCTGTGGAACCTGCTGCCGGAAGACAGCGAGGCGCGCAAGCGCGGCTTCGACTCGGGAGTTCGATAGTGATCGCGAGCACGACGAACGTCGCGCGCGCAAGCGCGGCTTCGACTCGGGAGTTCGAGACGTGATCGACAATCCCTTCTTCGTGCTCGGGCTCGCGGCCGACGCATCGCGCATCGAGGTCGAGCGCGAGGCGCAGAAGCTGCTCGGCATGCTCGAGCTCGGCTTCGCCGATGCGCTGACCTACGCGACGCCGCTCGGCCCGCAGCCACGCACGCCCGAAGCCGTGCGCGCCGCCGTCGCCGCGCTGCGCGATCCGTATCGCCGGCTCGTCGCCGAAGTGTGGGCGCGCAACGCGCCGGCGCGGCTCGCAGAAGCCGCGAGCGAGCCCGACGCGGCCAACGCGTCGCGCGGCACGCCGGGCCTGCGCGTGAAGCTGGGGTGGCGCTGATGTACGCCCTGCCCTACGTCATCGTGTTCCGGTTGCAGCGACTCGCGCTCGATGCGCGACGTCGCGATCGCACGTGGCACTACCTCGCGTGGTCGGTGCTCGCCGGCGTGCTCGCCGCAGCGCTGCTCGTCGTGCTCGGCGGCACGGCGCTGCTGCTGATCTCCGTCGATCTGTGGTGGCTCGCGGCGCTGCTCGTCGCGATCGCCGGTGTGCCGCTCGTGCAGCCGCAGCTGATGCGCCACGTCGTCGTGCCGCGCGGCTGGTATCGGTTCGCGTTCTGGCTCGGTCACTTCGGCACCACGCGCGACAGCGATGCCGACGCGCTCGCGTTCGCCGCGTGGACACAGCTGCGCAAGCCGACGCCGGCCGGTGAAGCCTGGATCGCGCAGCGACGCGATACCCGCAAGCCGCTCGGCGATGCCGAGATCATCACGACGGCGCTGCTCGCCGCCGGCCGCGGCGATGCCCTGACCTGCCGGCGCTTGCTGCGCTCGACGCTCGATATCGTCGAGCACCATCCGCTCGTGCGCGAGCTCGCGGGCGAGTGGCTCGCATGCGACGCCGCCGAGCGTGGCGCGTGGGACGAGCTCGCCGCCGATGCAGCTGCGGCGCGGTTCCCGGCGACGCCGCTGACGTATTTGCTCGAGGGCATCGCGAGCCGGATCGGCCGCGTCGAGTTGTACGCGCGCTGGCTGATCGCGCCGTACCGCCGCTCGACGTGGGCGCTGCTCGGCGAAGCCGACGCGCCGATCGACAACGCACCGGCTGCCGTCGCAGCGCCCGACGCACCGGTCGGCGACGAGCCGTTGCCGCGCGCGATCGCCGCGCAACTGGCGCTGACACGGACGCGCGTCGACGCGAAGCTGCTCGCGTCGACCGTTACCGCGTGGGATGCCGCGCTCGCCGATCCGACCACGCGCGCGTGGCTCGCCCGTCGCGCGCTCGAGCTCGATGCGCCGCTCGGTGCCGTCGAGCGCGCCGTCCACGACGTCGGCGGCGCGGTCACCGACGAGCTCGCGAAGATCGCCGAGACGCGCACGCTCGGCGCACCAGCCTCGCGCGGCGCCGTCGGCGGTCCGCTCGCGCGCCGCTTGCGCCACGGCCGGCTCGACGCGCTCGAATCCGGGTTCTCGCGCTGGGCCGATCGCCGCCACTCCGGCACGGCGCACACACCGATCGATGAATGGCGCGAGTTCGTCGCGCTACGCGTCGCGTACGAGACGGCGGTTGCCGCCGGTGGCTTGGATCTGCGCCGGCTCGCGTTCCCGCACGCGTACAAGACCGGCGTCGCGATGGCCGTGTGGCTGTGGAACTCGCGCCAGGAGTACGCCCTGTCGCACGCGATCTCCGCATGGCTCGCCGGCGAAGCGCTCGCGGTCGGCGATTCCGAAGCGATCGACGTGTGCAACCGCAACTCGCGGCTCGCCGTGCCGACGCGCAACGGCAAGGTCACGACCGCTTAAATGAAGCGGACGCGGCGCTGGCTCGCGCTCACGGTCGCGGCGTCGCTCGTCGCGATGCTCGATCATCGCTTCGCGACATTGGCGGCACTCGAGCCGTCGCGGATCTGGCGCGGCGAGCTATGGCGGCTCGTGACGTGGCCGTTCGTCGAGCGCTCGCCGATGTCGCTGATCTTCACGTGCGTCGCGATCTATCACTTCGGCGGCCAGCTGGCGTACCGCTGGGGCGAGCGCCGGCTGCGCCGGTTCGCGATCGAGCTCGTGCTCGCAGCCGCGGTCGCGACGTGTCTCGCCGACGCCGTGTTGCATCACGGCATCGCGCGCTGCGGCGGCTGGGCGATCGCCGATGCACTCGTGATCGCGTGGGCGCGGCAGTTTCCGACCGCGACGCTGCAGCTCTACGGCGTGCTGCAGCTGCAGGGCCGCGCGATCGTGAAGCTCGTCGTCGCGACGTCGATCGTCTACGCGCTGTACGCCGGCCCGGTCGCGATGATGCCCGAGCTGGTCGCGTGCATCGGCGCGGCGGCGTATCCGCGCGGCTGGTTGCAGCGATGATGCGATGCGCGCTGGTGCTCGCGCTCGCCGCGTGCGGCGCCGCGGCACCCACGCAAGCGCAGACCGACGACGTCGGCGTCGGCCCGCTCGTCATCGCGAGCGCACGCGTCTGGATCGAGGTGCTCGTGCCGGCCGGCGGCGATCTGACGGCCGCGCTCGACCGCGCGCGTACGACCGCGCAGCACGAGGGCCTGCAGCTCGTCGATGCGCTGCCGAAAGCGCCGACCGCGCCGACCGCGACCGTCGAGCTCGCCAGCCTCGGCGATCAGGAGTGGCGCTCGGAGCTGCGCGACGGCGGCGGCTACGTCTCGATGAAGGTCGCCAAACCCGAGCTCGCGCAGATGCAGCTCGCGATCGGCGTGGTCGAGATCCATGCCGTCGGGCCGGCGACGCGCAACTGGGACGTCGTCCGCGCGGGGATGCACACCGCGAACGACCTCGCGCAGGCGATCCACGGCTGGGTCTACAAGAGCAGCCGCGTGTTCGACGTCGCGTCGCTCGCCGAAACCGTCACCGCGCTCGATCATCGCGACGTCCGCGACTTCGTGCGGATCATGACGGTCGCGTCGAAGCGCGGTCCGTCGCACGCGCGCACGATCGGGCTGTCGTCGTTCGGCATGCCGGAGCTCTACGCGCCGGTTCCAGAAGCCCTGCTCGACCGCGTCGAGCCCGTGCTGCTCGCGACCGCGCAGCAGCTGATCGAGCACGGCGTCACGCGGCGCGGCGCGATCGACGTCGGCACGCTGACGTGGCAGGCGCGCTGGATCCACGATCCGGTGAACCCGGCGTTGATCGAGATCGAGCTGACGACGCCGGATCTCGCCGCGGCGCTGCGCTGATCACTTGTGCCAGTCGCAGCCGATCTCGTCCTGCGAGACATGGCAGCGCAAGCACATCCGGCGATCGCCGCGATCGAGCGCGCGGCACTGGGCACTGCCGCGCCAGTTCGGCGGATGCGGCGACGCGTGCGCGGCACCGGGCTGCGCGCTGTGGCACGTCAAGCAGTCCTCTTCGCGATGACACGACGTACACTCGGAGATGTTGCGGCGCGCTTCCTGCGAATGCAGGTTCGGGCCGCCCGCGGTCTGGCTCGCCCAGCCCGGCGGGTGAAAGAACCGCGACGGATCGCGCGAGCTGAACTGCGACTCGGCGCGCGTGCCCAAGCCCGAGCGCTCGTGACACGCGACGCAGAACGACTCGAGCCGATGACACGCCGAGCAATCGGGCGTACCGCGCCGCGCGTCGACCGCATGGGTCATCAAGTAGTCGCCCGGGTGAAAATCCATCGGCTTGACGCTGCCGGTGTGGCACTCGACGCACTCCGACTTGTCGTGGCACGCATTGCACGTGGCGCCGACCTGGCGCGCCTCGGTCTTGTGATCGGTCTTGAAGCCCGGGCCGTGCTGATCGCCGAGGCCGTCGCGCGCGGGGACGAGCACGCCGTGCTCGAACGTGGTCTCGAGCAAGCCGGTCTCTTTCGCGAGGTGACAGTCGATGCACCGCTCGGGCGCTTCGCCGGTCTTGTGGCACTTGAGGCACGACTGCATCGACGGTAGCTGGCGCGTCGTCGCGAGATCGACCGCGCGCACTGAATGGCAGCTCTCGCACGCCGTCTGGACGTGCGCGGCGTGATCGAACTTGAGCGGTGACGGCGTCTCGTAGATCTGCTCGACGATCTTGCCGGGCGCCCAGCCCGGATGACACGACGCGCACGCCGCGGTCGGCGTCGCTTGCTTCGTCGGATCGTCGCGATCGATCGCGTGGCACGTGCGGCACTGCGTCTCGGTCGGCTCGAGGTTGTCGACGGCAGATCGCGACGTCGTGCCGTTTGGATGGCACGCCTGGCATTGCACGCCGCGCGAGAGGTGCTTCGCGTGCGAGAACGTCAGCGGCAGGCGCTGAAGCGGATAGACGATCGGCGACCAATCGTCGGGGCCGTCGTCGGGCAACACCGGCTGCGCGACGACGCCGGCGCAGAGCGCGATGACGATGGTGAAGATCAGCCGGGTCCGCATCTACATCTCCGGCATGAACGCGAGATCGAGCACGGCGATCACGCGGGTTTGGAAGCCATAGATCGCGTCGCGGTCGGCTTCGCCGATCACGTGAACCGCGGCCCACTCGGCGACGCGATACGTCGAGCTGACGTTCGCGGTGCTCGTCACGTAATGCGGCGCGCCGAGCCCGGCGGTCGCGTCTTCGGCGACGGCGAGCACGCCGAATCTGCCGCGCAACCAGAACAGCTGCGTCGGTTTCCACGCCGCGGTCGCGGTGCCGCCGACGCGACGGCCGCCGTAGCCACCGTCGGCGAGCGCGTCCAAGCTCGCGCGCCACTCGGCACCGAGCGCGCGTTGCACGCCCGCATCGCCACCGCCGGCGTAGTCGGCGACGCCGTCGTCGGTGTTCGAGTACTTGCGGATCCACGCATCGGCGGTCACGCGCCACGCTCCACGCGGATCCCATTTGTAGCCGAGCCGCAGATCGGTCGTCGGCTCGATCGAGAACGCGTTGAAGATCGAGTCGCCATCGAACGTGGGATAGAAATACTCGACCGCGGGCTCGATCGTCGAGTCGCCGGTCTTGAGTCGTACGCCGGCGTCGGCGCGATCGAACACGCCGTGCAAGATCGAGTAGCGCACGTCGCCGTACGGCTCGAGCGTGACGCCATCGGTCGCGACGTCGCCGTGAAACCGCGCGTAGACGCGCTCCTCGTCGAGGCCGGTCGTCGGTGCTTGGTTAAACTCGTCGGGATAGATCGCGGCCGTATCGGACCACGTGCGGCGATAGCCGACCTCGGCCGAGAAGTTGCGAATGTTGTGGGTCGCGAGCGTGACGCCGATCGACGGCTGATCGACGTCGCGTTGCGGGCAGTACTCGTAGTTGCTCGAGAACGGCAGGTTCTCCGTCGTGCGATTGCGATCGATCAGCTGCCACGTGCCGGTGCCCGGCGTCGGCCCCGCGACGTATTCCTGGCAACCGGCGCCGCTCGTGCCGTCGAGCTCGTACGCCGACACGCCGAGCGGCGAATTCGCACGCACGCGCAGGCCGGCCGACGCCGAGACTTCGATCGGTACCGGCAGATCGTACTTCGCGGCCGCGCCGTCGATCGCGGTCGCGCCCCAACCGTCGTCGACGAGCACGCGGCCGACGTTGATCGACATCGCGTCGTCGAGCAAGCCGTCGAGCGTGAGATAGCCGTACATCAGCTCGATCCCGGTGACGTCGCTCGCGAGCTCGGGGATCACGTCGAGCGCGCTCGACACCGTCGGCCCCGGCTGGACGTACGACCCGTTCGTGTACGTGCCGAAATCGTGATCGACGCGGACGTAGCTCTGCCACGAGATCCGCAGCCCGTGATCGGGCAGGTGCGACTTGCGGCGGTATGCCGACAGATTGCCGATGTCCGTGATCCGCAATGCCAACGTCTGCGTGACGATGCGGCGGCCGAGGATCAGATCGGGACCGACGAGCTGAAAATCGCGCAGCTGATACGCCTGACCGATCGTGTCGGCGTGCAGCCAGAACTCGTACGCATCGGCGCGCTGCGCGAACGCGAGCGAGATCGCGACGACCGCCGCCCCGCGAAACATCGCTCGCGACGGTATCACTGTCCTCGCGACACGATGACGCTCGACACCTGGATCGCACCGTTCGCCGTGGCCGCGATGCCCCACTGCCCGACCGCGCCGGCGCCGGGGTCATCCGAGAGATCGCAGCTCAAGATCGTCGTCTGCGACTTGACGAGCGTGGCGGTCGCCGTCGTCGCGGTGACGGTGAACGCGACGCCCATCGCGAAATCCGCCGAGCCGATCGATCCGCTCGAGCACAGCGGCGTGATCGCGCCGGCGATGCGGCGCTCGATCACCGGCGTCTGACCGGCCACGAGCTGGACATCGAGCAGCGAGCCCGGCGCGGTCTGTTGCGCGATCAGCACGACACCGCCGGGGTTCGTCGAATCGGGCGTGACCGACGCGCTGACCGTGCCGGTCGCGGTGCGCACGCCGCCGACGAGCGCGCGCGCGGTGAGATCGCCGGCCGGCGCAGGCGCCGTCAGCGTCATCGTCGAGCCGGAGCCCGACGTGTTCGCCGGCGAGGTCGGCGTCATCACGCCCTGCGTCCCCGTCGGCAACGCGACGACCTGCTGCGAATTCGGCCCGGTCAGCGACGGCCGATACAGCCACGTCGTCGCGCTCGGCGTCACG
Organism: Kofleriaceae bacterium; assembly: GCA_036490255.1. GTDB lineage: Bacteria > Myxococcota_A > Polyangia > Haliangiales > Haliangiaceae > JABFXX01. The sequence continues at coordinate 3,243 of DASXEF010000035.1, read as the reverse complement.
CCACCGCCGAGCACGAGCACGCTGCCGTCCGGCAAGCGCGCGAGCGACGGGCCCGGCAACGGTGGCGGTGCGTCGCCGCTCGGCGTGATCTGCGTCCACACCTGCGTCGTGGGATCGAACATGCCGACCATCGCGTCGCCGATCGCGACGACGGTGCCGTCTTCGACGAGCGCGAGCCGCGCGCCGTCGAGCGGCGGTGCGAACAACGCGGGGACGGCGGCGGTCGGTGCGGGCACGTCGGGTGGCACGATCGAATCGGCGCCGGTCTGCGCCGAGCCGTCGAGCGCGAACGCGCTGAGCACGGCGCCGCCGTCGAGCAGCGTCGCGTCGGCGTACATGCCGGTCACCGGCGTCGCCGGCGACGCGCTGTCGATCGCGATCTCGTCGCCGCTCGTCGGATCCGAGCTCGCCGCGGCGAGGAGCACGCGGCGCGAGCCGTCCTCGAGGGGACCGGGGTCGAAGAGCGCACCGCCGAAGCGCGTGCTCATCGCCGGCAGCGTCGGCTCGGCGGTCGGCATCGAGATGCGGCCATCCGCATCGACGGTGTAGGCCACCGACGTCTGCCACGCGAGATCGGCCGAGCCACACGTGCCGGCGGCGCTCGCGCAGCCGCCCGCGATCAACAGCCGCGTGTCGTCGAGCGCGAGCGATGCGTGATCGACGCGCAGGTCTTGCAAGAACGACGGCGGCGAGAACCCGCCGGACCCCGGATCGAACACGGTCGCGCCTTGGCCGAGGCTCATCGCGACGCGGCCGTCGGGCAACGTCGCGAGCGATGCACCGTCGAGCGCGCTGCCGAATTGCGCCGGCACATCGACGGACGTGAACGTCGCGGTCGCCGAATCGTAGTATTCGGCCGCGGCGCCGCTGCCGCCGGCGAGGCCGCCGACCACGAGCACACCGTTGCCCGCGCGTGCGATCATCGGGTGCAGCCGCGGCGCGACCATGTCGCCGGCGTTGCAAAACCCGTTCGGCGGCAACATCGCGACCGGCAGGACGGTGCCGTCGGCAAGCTCCGCGAACTCGGCGATCGGCGCGGTCTTGCCGATCGCGACGGGCGAGCCGTTGGTCGACAGCTCGACGCCGAGCTGCAGCGTATCCGCCGGCAGCGAGTCGAGCGTGGCGCCGGTAAAATTCAGCTCCTGCGCCTGCGTGTAGGCGGTGATCTTCATCGCGACCGTCGCCGCCGCCGGATTGCCGCACGAATCGGCATCCGGCAGCTCGATCGGCGCGAGCGTGACGCGTGCGGCGTGTTGATTACACGCGCACATCAAGCTGGCGACGAACGCTCCCCGAGCGAGCACGGATCGACATGATACTCTCGCCGCGATGCCCGAGGTCGGATCCGACCTGCCGACGACGTTCGGCAAGTACTATCTGACCGAGAAGCTCGCCACCGGTGGGATGGCGGAGATCTACCTCGGCAAGCTGATCGGCCCCGGCGGGTTCGAGAAATCGCTCGTCATCAAGCAGATCCACCCGAAGCTGTCGGGCCAGCGCCGCTTCGTCGACCTGTTCGTCGCCGAGGCCAAGACGCTCGTCACGCTCGCGCACGGCAACATCGTGCCGGTCTACGAGCTCGGCGTCATCGACGACACCTACTTCATCGCGATGGACTACATCGACGGGCCGACGCTGTATCGGCTCACCGAGCGCATGGCCGCCAAGGGCGAGCACATGCAGCCGGCGATCGCCGCGTGGGTCGCCGCGCGAATCTTGGACGGCCTCGACTACGCGCACCGCAAAGGCGAAGGGATCGTCCATCGCGATCTGTCGCCGCGCAACGTGATGCTGTCGCGCGACGGCGAGGTCAAGATCGTCGATTTCGGCATCGCGGTCGCGCTCGGCGAGCCCGGCGAAGGCGACACGACGCAGTCGGCGCCGACCGGCTCGTTCCCGTACATGTCGCCCGAGCAAGTGCGCCGCGAGCCGCTGACGCCGCAGAGCGATCTGTTCACGGTCGGCGTGCTGCTGTGGGAGATGCTCGCCGGCGAGCGCCTGTTCGCCCGCCCCGATCCAGACGCGACGCTCGACGCGGTGATCGGCGGCGCGATCAAGTTGCCGTCGGAGCTGCGCCCCGAAGTGCCGGCGAAGCTCGACGATCTCGTGATGCGCGCGCTCGAGCGCGATCAAGCGACGCGATGGCCCGACGCGAGCGAGTTCGTCGCCGCGCTCAACAAGTATCTTTATTCGCTCGACGACATTCCCGGGCCGCGCGACGTCGCCGCGCTGGTCGCGCAGTTCTGCCCGCCCGAGACGCGGCGCCAGCCGACGCACATGGAGCGCGAGCTCGAGCCGGATCCGCCGAAAGGTCCGTCGACGAAGATCGTGCCGAAAGGCAAGAAGCCAAAACGCCACCAGACGTTCGCGACGCACGTCGAGCTCGAAGAGATGCTCAACGCCGGCCCGACGACGAAAGTCACGCCGAAGCCGGAGCCGGAGCCCGAGCCGGAGCCCGAGCGCGACGTCGTCGAGGTGCGTCGCCCGAAGCGCGCCGAGCGGGTCGAGGTCGCGACGTCGCCGCCGACCAAGCCGCCGCGGCCGCGTGGCTTCCTGGTGATCCTCGGCCTCGGCGCGCTCGTGCTGTCGGCGTCGGCGATCGTCATGTTCTTCGCGAAGCGCGACGACGTGCTCCATGCCGGCGAGGACGATGCCGGCGTCGGCAGCGATGCGGCGATCGTGTTCGTGCCGCTCGATGCCGCGCCCGCGCCGGCACGCGACGCGGCGATCGCCGTTGTCCCTGCAGACGCCGCCGTCGTGACGCGCGACGCCGCGCCGGTGATCGTGCGCGTCGCGCGCGATGCCGGCATCCTCGTCGACGCGGCCGCGGTTGTCGCCGCGACCGGCACGGCGACGCTGAAGCTCGGCGCCAGCCCGTGGGGCGAGGTCTACATCGACGGCAAGAAGCAGGCAGCGCGCGCACCGCACGAGTTCACCGTCAGTCCCGGCCATCACGAGGTGAAGATCGTGTTCCCGCCCGAGCAAGCCGAGAAGACGCTGTCTGTCGACATCAATGCCGGCGAGACGCAGGCGTTGATGGCCGACTTCCACTAGGGACGTAGTCCATTAACGCAACTTCGGTCGTGCAACGTCGCGGGATCGTTCGGCGTGCAAGGGACGCACTAAAGTGAACAGTCTCATCGGAAAACGCGCAGTGAAACTGTTCACTTTAGTGCGTCCCTTCGACCACGAGGAATCTCGCTAACTTCGGCGCTCGAAGTTGCGCTAATGGACTACGTCCCT